>NZ_JBTNSY010000028.1:0-67662 GCF_054515735.1 Mycobacterium sp. ML4 | reverse complement strand
GACTTCTACCGTGACGTATTCGGTTGGCGCACCGAGCAGGTCGGAGACACCGACGAATTCCGTTACACCACAGCCTGGTTCGGCGACCAGCAATTGCTCGGCGTGATGGATGGCGCGGGGTTCTTGCCCGAACAGGTGCCGTCGCAATGGAGCATCTTCTTCGGCGCCGAAGACGTCGACAAGACGCTGCAGGTGATCACCGACAATGGCGGTGCGGTGCTGCGCGACGCCGAGGACACCCCGTATGGGCGGCTCGCCTCGGCCACCGATCCGACGGGGGTTGTCTTCAACCTGAGTTCGCTGAACGGCTGAGACGACGCCGCCTGCCTCCGATCATGTCGCTCGATGCTGTCAGTGCGTTGATTCGGGCTAAGCCTTGCAGAGCGGGAGATTCGCGCAGCCCGGGTCGGCGCCGCGTCGGCTAACCTCGCAACCGTGATCCGCCTTCTTCGGCCCGGTTGGTTGGTGGCCCTGTTCGCGACTGCCTTGCTGGGCAGCGCCTGGATGCCGTGGTTGGGCACCGAGGTCAACGGCGGGGGCTGGGCGAACGCGATCGGGGGCACGCACGGCAGCCTGGAATTGCCACGGGGCTTCGGCGCCGGCCAGCTGATCGTCCTGCTGTCATCGACGCTCCTGGTAGCCGGCGCGATGGTAGGTCGTGGACTGTCGGTGCGGGCGGCTTCGATTGCGGCGCTTGTCATTTCCTTGCTGATCGGTGCGCTGATGGTGCTGTACTACCAGCGCAACGTCAATGCTCCGGTATCCGCGGAGTACGGGCTCTACGTCGGGGCAGTCGCCGCCGCCTGCGCGATGTTATGTGCGCTCTGGGCGGTTGCTGCCGCCGCTTTCGGCGGGCGTCGCTAGAAGCGTTGGGGAGTCGTCGGGAGGCGAGTGGTGTTGTGGGTGCGTTCGGCGTTGATGCGGGCCGCGCGGTCCTGGGCGCGGGTGCGTCGGCGGGTTGGCATCATCATTGCGCGGAGGCCGTCCAGGGGTGGTGTGGTGCTGGTGGGCAGGGTGTGCCGGGGCGGCTCAGGGCGGGAAAGAGTAACCGGCTACCGGGGCGGGTGATGTAGGTGTGGCCGGTGGGTGCGGTCCAGATGATGGTGCCGTCGGGCAGTTGACGGTCGCGCCAGCCGCGGGGTCCGCCCCAGAAGGTTTTGAGGAGGTGGTGTTTTCGGCACAGGCAGCGCAGGTTGGCGCGGTGAGTGGGGCCATAGGGGTAGGCGATCGCGTGATCGATGTCGCACAGATCGGCGGGGCAGTCACATCCGGGAAAGCGACACGTCAGGTCGCGGGCGCGGATGAAGCGGGCCAGTGCGGTAGTGGGCCGGTAACCGTCGGCGCTGGAGGCGCAGTGGTCGAGGGGGGCGATGCGGGCGCCGGCCGCGATCAGCGCGCTGAGATGGGCTGCGGGTACCGGTTGTCCGCCGAGGAGGTGGGCGGCCGGCAGGCAGCTGCCGGGCGGTTCGGGGTCGGCCATGTCGCGCAGCGGGTCGGCGGGGTCTACTCGCCGCGGCTGGTCACCATCGAGGTGCGGATCGGCCGGAGCGCTGACAGTGGCGGGCTCCGCGATCACGTGGATGACCACCGCGCCCGCGCGAGCATCGGGCACCCGGGCCGGGCAATCGGGGTCCGGACAGTGGCAGGCCAGCCGGTCGCCGCCGGCAGCCAACATGCCCAGGGCGTCGGCGCGGCGCTGCGCCAGCGTCCGCGGGTCGCTCGGGCAAACCTGGTGTGCCAGCTGCGTCAGGCGCCGATCCAGCACTGCGGCGTCGGTGCTCAGCAGTGTGCCCCACAGCTGGGCGGTGCCCGAGCCGTCCTCGGCGGGGGTGATCACCACGTCGCGGGAGCGGGCCCCGGCGCGGGCGCGCCGGACCGCAGCGGGGTCGCAGCGGGCGATGATGGCTTCGATGGCGCGGGCGGTTTTGGGCTGTGACATTTGGCCGTACCCCACGGCGTCGTTGGCCAGCGCGGCATCGACCACCCGCATCACAGCGGGATCCTGAATCATCTCGGTGTGCCAGATGATGGCGGTGACCAGCCGTACGCTCAGCCGGCCCGCAGCCAACAGCGCCGCCACCGCGGGCAGGCGCTGGCGTAGGGCCAGCGCCTGATACATGTGCTGGGAAGCCAAATAATGGCTGATGTTCAGCGCGGCCCCGACCTGGGCGGCCATCGCGTCCCAGTTGTCACAGGACCAGCGCCCCCGATCTGTGGCGCCCACAGCGTGTCGGGCCACCAGCTCGGCGATCGCGGCGAACCGACGCGCAGCGGCCACGGCTTCCTCGCGCGTGGCCGAGGACATCAACTCCACCAACCCGGCGTCATCCACCTGCGCGAGCCTATCGAACATACTTTCGAACGATAGTCGCCAGCGACGCCCCCGGCCGTTGGGTAAATCCCGTCTGGGGATAGATCCCGAACTGTGGATAACGTCGGGCTAGCGACTCAGGGGCGCTGCGCTCCTCCGTGGTGGACGAAGAGTCCCCTGTCAGCTGCGGTTGGCGGGTGGTTGCGTCCGACCAACTCCGAGCCCCTCAGTTCGACGGAAACTCGTGGGCACCTGAGGCCGAACTGACCTCCGGCTCGTTGACGCCGTAGACGAACGGGGCGAACACGACCTCGCGGCCGTCGGGATCCTGGTAGGTGACCGCGCCCATCGCCGCCCAGTACGGATGTTGCTCGACGCGCGGACACGACGCCGCTTCCAGGCGCGCGATCGCCGCCTGCTGGGCCTGCGGGTCCGGGAAATACAGGCACAACTGCTCGTGCGGGTCCACCGCGACTGGTTCCACCGACTCGACGATCTCCATGGTCAGGTTCCAGCTGGGAAGTCCGAAGATGGCGCCGTTGCTGCCGTAGCTGTCACCGAATGTCTCGTGCAGCGGCAGCCCTACCAGTTCGCGGTAAAAGCGCACCGTCTCCGCGAAATGACTAGAACGCCGGGCGAATCGGATGGAGCCGATCGATGCCAACGAAAGCGGCCAGTGGGTAGTGCGGCGCTTGCCCATGTGACTACAGCCCGACCGCTCCTGCCGCCGTCTCAGCCTTATCCCACCGGCGCAATTCCGCGCCGGGCACCCACGTCGAGTGGGTGCCACTGCAAATACGTTCCGGCAGCGCCAGTTTGCACACCGGGCCGTCACCGACCCGGGCCGCATCGAAGACCAGGCAGTAGGACGCGTCGGCGTTCATGTCGGTGGTCAAGGTCACCAGGTAGCCGTCGTCCTCAGCGCTGCCGCCCACCCGGGGCGCCATCGCCGTCTCACTGCCGTAAACACCCTCGCCCAGCGAGTATCGCTCCTCGCGGCCGGTGAGTAGATCGTGCTTGACCAGTCCGTCGAACAGGAACCAGCCCGGTTTACCTGAAGCGGCATAAACGTAGCGATACGGAGAAGTCGCGTAGTCGGCGCTGATCATGCCGAATTCGGTGATCGACTCCGACAGCGACTCCTCTTTCACGGCGCCGGTGACCAGGTTGAACCGCCACCGGTGCAACCTGGCCTGCATTCGATCCAAGGCCAGAAACCGAAAC
The DNA here is from genome assembly GCF_054515735.1 of Mycobacterium sp. ML4. NCBI lineage: Bacteria > Bacillati > Actinomycetota > Actinomycetes > Mycobacteriales > Mycobacteriaceae > Mycobacterium > Mycobacterium sp. ML4. The sequence continues at coordinate 64,127 of NZ_JBTNSY010000028.1, read as the reverse complement.
AGCTTCTCCCACTTGCCACTCGGCCCGGCGCCGCTCTCCAGGGGTTGCGGAGAGCCCTCATAGAAGCCGTCCAGCACGATCTCGTCGCCGTCCTCGAAGGCGTTGGTGAAGTGCAGCACGAACGTCGGGTCCGCCTCGAACCATCGGATTTCCGCACTGGAACCGCGGCGGGGAATCACCGCGAAGCGCGACGGCATTTCCGGGTAGAAGCGCGGCAGGTGCACCTGGTGCTCGAGCAGGCGGGGATCCCAGAAAAGCGGGAAATCGTTGAGGATGGCGTAATTTTCGGTGAAGGCCATGTCATGAGGCAGTCTGGGGCCGGGCAACGGTATGTCGACATAGTGGGTCAAATCGTTGTTCTCGTCCACCACGCCGTAGTGCATGTACGGCTCCTGCTTGCTGTAGTTGAAGAACAACAGCTCGCCGGTTTTGCTGTCCACCTTGGGATGCGCCGACACCCCCCAGTCGACGGGGAAGCGTCCGTTCCAGCTTTCCTTGCCCAGCGTGGTTCCGGAATACGGGTCCACCCGGTAGAGGTCGCCGCACTGATAGAAGCTGGTGAGGGCGATGCCGCGGTGCACGATGACGTCGGTGCTGGACGCGTCCTTCATCAATTCACGCGCGCCCCAGCCTTTATCGCGTTTGGCGAATTGCACCGGCTCGGCCAGTCCCGGCCACAGTGGTTCGCCCGCTTCGTTTTCGGCCAGGAATCCGTCGGTCTGGACAAAACGGTTGCGGTAGAACGCCTTTCCGTCACGAAAGCCCACGATGTGCAACATGCCGTCGCCATCGAACGGATGATAGGTCTTGAACGCCGGGTGCAGGGGGTTCTCGGTGTTGCGCAGGTAGATGCCGTCCAGGTCGGACGGGACCTCACCCTCCACCGCGGTCAGGTTATCGGCGTCCCATTCGGTCGTCTGCGGTCGCCACGGGCCGGTGCGGTAGGGGTGGTCGTCATCCTCGGGCAGTGTCGACAGGTACTTGCCGACGATCTCAACATTCATCAGGAACCTCGCGTAGTGCTGACAACGAAACTGACCGTGGTAGCTGTACTACCGCCGAAGTTCAGAGTGCCGAATTTCGTGGCGCCGTCGACCTGGTAGTCGCCGGCCGCGCCACTGACCTGCTTGGCCGCGTCGAGCAACATCCGCACCCCGGACGCCCCGACCGGATGCCCGCCGCCGATCAGGCCGCCGCTGGGATTGATCGGCAGCCGTCCGCCGATCTCGATCTCCCCGTTCTCGATGGCCTTCCATGATTCCCCGGGCCCGGTCAGCCCGATGTGATCGATCGCCAGGTACTCGCTGGGGGTGAAGCAGTCGTGTACTTCGAAGCCGTCCACGTCGTCCAGGGTGACTTCGGCGCGCCGCAATGCGTCCAGCACCGCCGCGCGCACGTGCGGCAACACGTATGGATCGTCCGCCGCGCGGTCGATTTTCTGGCGCAAACCCAGCCCAACCGTCCGATGACCCCATCCGTCGATGTGGCAGACCGGTCGCGCGTCGGGGTGATCCCGCAGATATGCGTCGCTAACCAGGACCACCCCCGCGCCCCCGTCGGTCATCTGGCTGCAGTCCAACCGCCGCAACCGCCCCTCGGTGATCGGGTTGGTCTCGTCGTCGTCGGTGATCGGGTCCGGAACCGTCCAGCCCCGTGTCTGCGCATTCGGGTTGCGGCGCGCGTTCGCGTAGTTGACCGCGGCAATGGCTCGCAGATGCGTGTCGTCCAGTCCGTAGCGCCGGTCGTACTCGTCGGCGACCTCCGCGAACATCGACGGCCACAGATACCGGGCGTCGGCACCCTCATGCCCCGTCCAGGCTGCGGCACCCAGATACTGCGCGGCGGTGTCACCGGGCACCGTCTTCTCCAGCTCGAGACCCATGACAAGGGCGCTGTTGTAGGCCCCCGATCGGAGGTCGGCCATCGCCGCCAGCACCGCCACGCTGCCCGATGCGCACGCCGCCTCGTGCCGCGACGCCGGCGTGTCCCACAAGGCGTCACACACTGTTGCCGGCATCGCCCCCAGATGCCCTTGTGTGGCGAACATCTCACCGAAGGCGTTGCCAACGTGGACTACTCCGATGTCCGCCGCGTCAATTCGGGCTGCCGCGACCGTGCCGTCCACCACCTCTTCCGTCAGGGCGGCGAAGTCGCGCCCCTCTCGGGTGAGGTTGCGAGCGAAGTCGCTCTGATAGCCGCCCAGAATCCACACGCCATCCATACGCGGCACGGTACTCCCAGGCGGGACCGCGCATCACGGCGTAGGTGGGCGCGCCGCGAATGCGGCTGGAAAAGCCTCCGAAGATAAGCGGTCCCGTCGGCTCTCGGGCTGAACCGACGGGACCTGGGTGGGCGTACAGGCCGGCCGATACGCCCACCTCCGCTTGGTCATTGCCATCCTTGGCCAATGACAAACATCTCTTCTTGACAACATCTGCACCGGGGCGTCGAGATTGTGGCCGAACCGCCGAAATGCTAAGGAGATTGGGACGACAGGATTGTTGACAGAAACCTTGACACAGTTCCGCTGACTTATCGCGGACGGTTGCCCGCGGGGCCTGGGCCGGAGCCCGGTTGCTGGATCACCACCACCGTGGGCTTGCGTTTCGGCTGCCCGTCGTCCTCGGTGTCGGTGCCCGGCGAGCTGGTCGAGCCTGTGACGCCGCGACCAGCCAGACTAGCCAGAGCGGCACCTCCGAGCAGAGCCGCCGGCGCTGCGCCAAGATTCGTGGGCATTGGACCGGCGCCGGCGCCGGCGCCGGGGAGCGACTCGACGGCGAGCCGGATCTCCGGAGCTGCCACCGTCCAGCTGTGCGGGACCGTCAACGCTCCGACCAACGCAGCCTGGCCAGCTGCCGCGGCCGGCGCGCCTCCGTCCATCCCGGCCCGGGCGGCATACAGCGACGCGATCCCGCCGCCCTGAGTCGGCTGCACCGTGCCGGTGGCCGTGCGGTCGTCCTTGCCGGTACTGCCGGAGCCGTAATACCACGGTCGGGCGGTGTTTACCACGGACAGTGACAGGCCGGCGGTGGCAGTGATCGCGATGTAGGCGGCCAGTAGGTCCAGCTCTCCGACGGGGGTGGGAATCGTGACGGCTGCCGGGCCGGCCGACGAGGCTGGCGGCAGCGCGGCCAGCCCTTGCAGCGTCTGGGCGTTGATGGTGGGCAGGAGCGCTGCCTGGCCTGTCGCGGCGCCCGCTGTCGCCGGGCCGGCCGGGTCGGCGGTCTGCGTCGGCGCGGTGAAGGGCAGCAGCGTCGAGGCGGTCTCGGACGAGGCCGCGTAGGCGAACATGGCGGCGGCGTCCTGCGCCCACATCTCGGCGTACTCAGCCTGTAAGGCCTCGATCGCGGGACTGTTCTGGCCCAGCAGGTTCGTCGCGGCGAGCGACATCAAATGCTTACGATTTGCCGTGATCAGCGGCGGTGGCACCGTCATCGCGAACCCCGTCTCGTACGCCGCGGCGGCGGCGCGGGCCTGGGCGGCGGTCAGTTCGGCGCGCATCGCGGCCGCACTCAGCCAGCCTGCGTACGGTGCGGCCGCGGCAGCCATGGACGTCGAGGCCGGACCCAGCCAGGACTCGATCGCGAGGCCGGCGATGACCGCGCCGTACGACTCCGCCGCCGAGTTCAGAACGGCGGCCAGACCGTCCCAGGCATTCGCCGCGGCGACAATCGAAGCCGCTCCAGGTCCGGCGTACATCCGGGCAGAATTAACCTCCGGCGGCAGCAGCCCGAAGTCTGTAGTCAACGCCGTTCCTAGCCGGCCGCGATCACATTGGCGGCCTCGGTGACCGCGTACGAACCGGCGCTGGCGGCCAGCGTGCCGACAAAGAGGTAGTGGATGATCGAGGCCTGCGCACTGACGGCCTGGTACATCTGGGCGTGTGCGCTAAACCGCGCGGCCGTCAACGCCGAGACTTCGTCGGCGGCAGCCGCAACCACACCGGTGGTGGGTGCCTGGGCTGCGTCATTCTGAGCGGCCACCGCCGAGCCGATTCCCTGCAAGTTGCCCGCGGCCGTCGCGAGCGTCTCGGGATGGGTGACCACAAACGACATCCGCGTCTCCTTTGACCGCTGACAGGGCCGAACTGCCTGTGCTGTACGGGGATTGGATATCACTCGGGTGATGACCAGTTCCCGGTGCGGCACGTGCTAGCTGCAGATTACTGCTTCGCTGGGCTAACGGGTTCGGGTTTGACGGTGATCGTCCGCAAAAATCGACTGCCGGCGGTGTGCTGCGGTCAGGGCAGCGGCGGAGCTGGGGGAGCCGACACGGCCGGAGGCGCATCCAGGGTCGACGGGGGGGTCAGGGTGGTCAACGGCGTCGGAGTCGTCGTGTGGTTGGCCGGGGCCGGGGTCGCCGAGGTGTCGGTGGTGCCGGTCATCGAGGTCGTCTGCTGGTTGTTCGAGCCGAAGCCCAGAGTTGCCGTCAGCGCGATGGCGGTTGCTGCGAAGGCAGAGTAAATGCCGACGTACTTGATCGTGGGACTGATCATGATCCTTCTCCCTAATAATCCGCAATACGAAACTTCTATGTCCGTATTACGGATCACGATAACCGCTGATGCGACCCATGGGCAACCCCGCGCCGGGGTGGTACGGCAGTTGCTCAGACGGTCCGTTCCAGGCCAAGGGCGACGGTCAATTCCAGTACGGTCCGGGGTTCGCTGAGCCGGTCGTCGTACAACTCGCGAAGTTGACTCATCCGGTACCGGACCGTCTGGGGGTGGATGAAGAGATCGGCTGCTACCGCGTCGCGCCTGCCTTGGTGCAGCACCCACGAACGCAGGGTTTCGGTGAGTCGGTCGGCGGTGTTGGCAGGCAGGCCGGATAGGGGCGCCAATACCCGGGCGCGTAGGTCATCGGCAGCCTCGAGATCAGCGCCGAGCACCAGCTCGACAAGATGGTCGTCGGTATCAACGGCGCCGGACGTGCTCGCGTTCGGAAGGTCCCGGGCCCGCAGGGCGCGGCAGTAGGACGACCGGACATCCATCCACGGCCTTGCCGGGCCCACCAACGCCTTCCGGGCGGCTAGAGCGGACAGCAGTTGGCGTCGTTGGGTGCCCGCCATGTCGGGGACCATCAGGACCGCGAGTGCCTCGGACGCGTCGACGCCGGGCAGGTCTTCGGCCAGCTGCAGGGTGGATTGTCCGAATTGTGTTGCCAGGCGCCGTGTTTGCGCCAATGGCACCAATACTGCGGTGAGCGAGTCCGGCGGCTCCCAGCCGGCCTGCTCGGCGGCGGCCACCAGCGTGGCCGCGGGCTCCCCGGCCAGCAGATCCTGACTCAACCGGTCGAGGTAGCGTTGCCGGACCCGCCCCGTGGTAGCCAACTCGTCGGCGTGGCCGGACACGCTGGACGCCGATAGCTCGTCGATGTAGGCGAACACCAACTCGGCGAATCTGGCGATGGTGGATGCGGGCAGTCCGGCTGCGACGGCGATCGCCGAAAGTTCCTGCCAGGCCACCTGTGCCCCCACCCGGTAAGCCGCCAACAATGCATCGATCGTGCGGCCCTGACGTGCTTCGCCGCGCCCGAGTTCGTAGGCGCCGTTGATGGCGGGGAACAGCGATGTGCCCGGATCGGCATGATCGGGGCGCGTTGCCAGTCGCAGGAACGCGCCCAACGACGTCTGGACGGCGTTCTCGATGATCGGGCCCATCCGGCCACTGAATGCGTCGGCGTAACTCGGCACCGCTACCGTGATCGCCGTCACTGTTCGCTCCGCCATCGCCGGCAGGACGTCCTGCAGGGCTGTGATCACCGGTTCATCGAGCTGCAGCCCGCTGAGCCGTACCGACGCATCCGCCATAACTATTCCTTCCGAACAGATTCATCTCTGAAATTCACGCTCTCTAGTCAAGAATTTATACCGCGGGACAATGACGATGGAGGCATGACAATCCTCGCCACCCGACCCAAAGTCGTCGGCGCGCTGCGTCAACGAGTACTGAAGTTTGCCGAACGGGTCACGACACCGCTGGTTCCCAGCGATTACCTCGACGTCCTCGATCCGCTGCGGTCAGGCGCCGACCTGCGTGGACGCATCGTTGCGCTCCATCCGGAGACTCGCGACGCGGTCACTGTGGTGATCAAGCCCGGCCGCGGATGGCGACCACATGTGCCCGGCCAGTACGTGCGCATCGGTGTGGACGTAGACGGCGTTCGGCAGTGGCGGGCTTACTCGCTGACCTCGAAGACCCATCGTCGAGACGGATGCTTCGCCATCACGGTGAAGGCGATTCCGGACGGCGTGGTCAGCAACCACCTGGTGCGCCGCGCCACGGTCGGGACCGTGATCCAGCTCGATCAGGCTGCGGGCGAATTCACTCTAGGCGACACCGCGCCCCCGAAGATCTTGTTCGTCACGGCCGGCAGCGGCATCACGCCGGTGATGGGGATGTTGCGCAACATGGCGGGCCTGGGAGGTCCGGACCCCGACATCGTGGTAGTGCATTCCGCGCCCACGGCGGACGACGTCATCTTCGGCTGGGAGCTGCGTATGCTCGCCCGGCAGAGCCGGATTCGTTTGGTGGAAAAGCACACTGACTCCGACGGAATGCTGGATGTGACCCGCCTCGGTGAAGTCGTCCCGGACTTCGCCCAGCGCGAGACCTGGGCGTGTGGACCGGCCGGTTTGCTCGATGCGATCGAAAAGCGCTGGGCCGTAGCGGGTATCGCCGACCGGTTGCACATCGAACGATTCCGTCCTGTCGTGATCATCGCTAGTGGTCACGGCGGCGCCGTGACGTTCGCCAAGAGCGGCAGCGTCGTGGCGGCCGGCGGATCTCAGACCTTGCTGGATGCCGGTGAATCCGCAGGGGTGTTGATGCCGTCGGGATGCCGGATGGGCGTGTGCTTCGGGTGCGTCGTGCCGCTGCGTCAAGGTGCCGTGCGCGATCTGCGCAACGGCGACGTCACCACCGCCAACGCCGGCGACAACGTGCAAATCCAGACTTGTGTGTCCGCTGCCGCGGGCGCCTGCGAGCTCGACCTTTAAGGAGCCGAAATGACTGTTAAGCAAGCCAATCCGACCGCTCACCTGTCCGACGACGACATCGAAAACCTGGGCCGCGAACTCGATGCCATTCGCGAGAACGTGCTGGCCGGCCGCGGCGAGCGCGACGCCGCCTACATCCGCAGCGTCATCGACGGCCAGCGCCGCCTGGAGCTGGCCAGTCGCGCCGTGTTGCTGTTCTCGCTGTTCCCGCCCGCTTGGGTGATCGGCACCGCGGGACTGTCGATCTCCAAGATCGTCGAGAACATGGAGATCGGCCACAATGTGATGCATGGCCAGTGGGACTGGATGCGCGACAACAAGATTCACTCCACCACCTGGGAATGGGACAACGCTTCCCCGTCGGACATGTGGAAGCACTCGCACAACGAGGTGCACCACACCTATACCAATGTGCGCGGTAAGGACCACGATCTGGGCTACGGCATCATGCGGGTCGACGAAAACCAGCCTTGGAAGCCGTTCTACCTGGGTCAGCCGTTGTGGAACTTCGTCAATGCCTGCATATTTCAGTACGGCATTGCCGCCTACGACCTCGAGATCGGCAAGTATCTCAAAGGCCGCACCGATAAAGACGAGTTCCGCCGTCAAGGCAAAGAGGTACTCGAAAAGGTAGGCCGGCACATGATCCGCGACTACGTGCTGCACCCGTTGCTGTCGGGTCCCTCGGCCATCACGACGCTGACCGCGAACCTCACCGCCAACCTCATCCGCAATCTGTGGACCCACTCGGTGATCATGTGCGGGCACTTCCCCGAAGGCGTGCAGACTTTTGAGAAGAACTGCATCGAGGGTGAAACCCGCGGGCAATGGTATCTGCGACAGATGCTGGGATCGGCAAACATCTCAGGGAATGCCCTGTTGCACTTCATGACTGGGAATCTTTCCTTCCAGATCGAGCACCACCTCTACCCGGACCTGCCCAGCAACCGCTACCAGGAAATCGCCCCCAAAGTGCAGGAATTGTTCGACCGGTACGGGTTGACTTACACAACCGGTTCGCTGCCGCGCCAGGTGGCCTCGGCATGGAAGAAGGTTTTCCGGCTGTCCCTGCCCAACGACTTCGGGCGCAAAGCGTCGGAAGTCCTCCAGCCCTCGGTCCTTCGCGACACGATGTTCGCCAGGCCGCGCCGCCAGGAGCAAGCCGCCTGACCCGGAGAGATCCCGCGTCAATGAATTCAGGCCAAACTCTGATGTTGGAAAACGATCCGTTTACCGAATGTTCGTTGACCGAAAACGGTTAGCTATCAACAACAGTGGGTATCTTGCGGAGATGCAGTGGTGGATGGAACCTGCGCAGGAAGGCGGGCCGCTTCCCCGCTGGGTCGTCCTCGGTTACAGCGGGGTACTCGCATCGACGGCGGGCTTCGTCAACGCCGTAGCCATCTTGCTGCTGGCGTTTCCGGTTGCCAACGTCACCGCGGCCACCACCCAGCTGGGCATGAACACGGCCAATCCTTGGCTTTACGAAGGTCGCCTGCTTGCGGCCATCATCTTCGGTTTCCTGCTCGGAGCGGCGATCTCCGGAGCAGTTCTGGCGCCGACCCGGACGCAGGCGGGTCCCCGTCATGCCGTCCTGCTCGGCGTCGAGGCGGTGCTGTTGGTGTTGGCCGCCGCCGGTCTAGAAGACACTCCGGTCAGGGCGCTACTGTCCACTCTCGGCATGGATCAGCCCATTGTTCAAGCGGTCTGTGCCGCCACAGCACTCGGCATGCAGAACGGGTTGACGTCGAGCTTTCGCGGAATGGCGGTGCGCACCACGCACTTCACCGGCACCATCACCGACCTCGGGTTGATTATCGGTCGCAGTCGCGAGCACGGCTGGGAGAAGTGGAAGGCCACCATGCTCGCCGTCACTTTCGTGCTGTTCCTGGCGGGCGGCGTCATCGGCCTCCTCGTGGCTTCCCGGCTCGGTGGGTACGCGCTGATCATTCCCGCGATGACCTGTCTGGCTGTCGCGTCCGGATGCCTGCTACACAGCCGTGGTCGCGATCGGCACAACCGCGACGCCGACATGGCCACCGTGTCGTAGGACTGCCGGGCCCAGGTGCGGAACTCCGTTATCGCTGATTCCCCCTGGGAAAGTTTGGGCCGGTCCCGGTAGATCTGGTTCTCCCAGACGGGAAGGTCCTGCTCGATCTGCTTGCAGAAGTAGGAACCAGCCCGTGGGGTAGTCCGCGAAGGGAAACCGCTGCGGCATGGTCATGCATCCCGCTTGCTCTTTCATGCACAGCAAAGAAAGAGAGTTGGCCTGCGCGACGCCGTTCCGCGCCCTGTGTGCAGCGCTCGTGGACATTGTGCCCGACTTAGCTGATCGACGCCGCGGGCACCGATGGATTCATGTTGAGTGATCCTTGAAAACAGATGGAATGCGAGTCCGGCTGTTTTGACAGACATCTCATTGCCGGAGACGATTGGGCAAAGCTCGACGCGCGATTTGGTCGCGCCAGAAAGTCACCGTCGCGCGGGTCATTCGGCGGATGCAATTCGTCCCCGCTCGGTTCGGCATTGCGGCACCGAGAAACGCGGTCAGGAAAGGTAGCATAATGAGCTTTCTTCGGTTACCTCCGGAGACTATTTCGGGAATGATGTTTGGCGGCGCGGGGCCGGGTCCGATGCTTTCGGCAGCGGCGGCCCGGGAAGGGTTGGCGGCCGAACTCGATGTCGCGGCGGAGGCGTTCGCGTCGGTGATTTCGGGACTGGCCGGTCAGGGCTGGCAGGGGCCCGCGTCCCGGGCCATGGCCGCCGCGGCGGTCCCTTATGCGGGCTGGTTTGGCACGGCCGCGGCCCACGCGTCGGCGTCGGCGGCGCAGGCCAACGCGGTCGCGGGCGTGTTCGAGTCTGCATTGGCCGCTACCGTGCATCCTGCGCTGATAGCCGCCAATCGTTCCAATCTGGTTTCTCTGGTCGTATCGAACCTGTTCGGACTGAACGCTCCCGCGATCGCTGCTACCGAAGGACTGTACGAAGAGATGTGGGCTCAGGATGCAGCAGCAATGGTCGGCTACCACGGTGGCGCCTCGGCGGCAGCTGCAGAATTGGCGGCGGCGACCACCGCAATTGTGCCGAATTTCGGGTACGGCAATGTTGGCAACGGCAATATCGGCCTCTTCAACAATGGCTTCTACAATGTCGGACTGGGCAATTCAGGCCTTGCGAACATCGGCATCCAAAACGCGGGTACCATGATCAACATCGGTATCGGCAACACGGGGAGCTTCAATTTCGGTATTGGCAACCGGAGTCCGCAAATAGCTATCGACGTCAACAAACCCGTTACTCCCGCGGTAACTTCCTTTGGCGGCGTCGGTGTCTTCAACAACGGCAGCGATCTGATCGGCGGCTGGAACACCGGCTTCCGGAACATCGGCATCGCCAATGTGGGTACCAACACGCGGGCCTCCCATTCAGCTATTTGAGCTTGCTGGGCGTGGGTAACCACGGCGACTTCAACTCGGGCCTGTTCAACACCGGCACCTTCAACACCGGGCTGTTCAACGCAGGCAACTACAACACCGGCATCTGGCTTACCGGCGACCACCTGACGGGCATCGGGCCGCTTCACTTCAGCAATGGTTCGGCCTCGGCAGCGTCTGCGGGACTTCCGAATATCGGCTACGGGAACAACGGCATCAACGACTTCGGCCTGTTCAATACCGGCAACTACAACATCGGTGTCGGGCTTCACGGCGATCACCTGCTGGGCGTCGGTCCACTGCACGTCAGCAGGTAGCGCCGTGCTCACGCGGTGGGGGGTTAGCCGCCCGCTGTGCCTGGGTATAGCTGAGTATGTCCGCCGGGAAATTGCACACGCGCCAGTACGCCTGTGCCGGAATGGAACTCGCGCCGCGGAGGAAGCGGCTGGGCAAACACCTGGGGGGCGCAGCGCTGGTTATCGCGGCCGCGAGCTTATGCGCGTGGCATTCCCGCGCCGTAGCCTATGCCGATACCAACCGCGAACGAGAAGCCTGTGCGCTGATGAGCGATTACGCCGCGGCCATCCACTGGGGCTACGGAAATTCGAGTTTGCATTATGCCTATGCGGTGCTGTCCAGGGAGATGCCGGCCGAGGACGCGGCGCACCTGCTGTATGCCGCCACTCGCGACCAGTGCCCGGATCATGCGGCCGACCTGCCGGCCGGCTGGCGCTGAGCCGCCCGCAGCGCGACCTCCAGCAGCGAAAGTGCCCAGAGTTGCGCCGTCGATACCTCGATCACCGAATCAGGGCCGAACCCGATCGGATCCGTGGATGAGACTCAGGGCCCCTTCGCTGAGCGCGACGGCGGCTTCAATGACGTTGTAGCAGATCGTGGCGGCGCCGAAAAGCCAAATGCGGCGGCCAAGTACCACGCGCCGCGCCTCGGTCAAGCTATCCCGATCCTAGTGAGCCGGGTAGGCGTGGATAAGTGCGGTGCTCAACTTAGGAACGGCGTGGGTCAGGTCGTGTTCGGCGTCATGCGCGATCCAGTGTGCTTCGCTCAGGTTGAGCGTCGGGTCGATGTCCAGCTCAGCATCAGCGTGTAAGCGGTGGCCGATCCAGCGCATGCGGACGCTGCGGACGGATCGCACGCCTGGCCGGGCGGCGAGGGTTCGCTCGGCTGTCTCAACCAGTTCGGGGTCCACACCATCGAGCAGGCGGCGGAACACGTCGCGGACCGCTGTGCGCAGCACGGCCAGGATCGCCACGGTGATCAACAAGCCAACAATTGGATCAGCCAGCGGAAAGCCCATCGCAACGCCTCCTGCGCTTACAAGCACCGCCAATGAGGTGAAGCCGTCAGTGCGCGCGTGCATGCCGTCGGCAACCAGGGCGGCGGAGCCTATCCGGCGACCAACCCTGATTCGGTAGAGGGCGACCCACTCGTTGCCGATGAAGCCGACCACGCCCGCCAGCGCCACCCACCCAACATGCTCAATCGGCTGCGGGTGAATGAGCCGCGCGACCGCCTCGTAGCCCGCGGTGATTGCCGACATCGTGATCATCGCTACGACGAACAGCCCGGCCAAGTCTTCGACGCGCCCGAAGCCGTAGGTGTAGCGGCGGGTCGCCGCCTTGGTGCCCATCGCGAACGCAATCCATAGCGGCACAGCCGTCAGCGCATCGGAGAAGTTGTGGATCGTGTCGGCAGCGAGAGCCACCGATCCCGATACGATCACGATAGCTACCTGAGCGAGCGCGGTAACCCCTAGGACCAGCAGGCTGACCTTGACGGCACGAATACCGGCTGCCGAGGATTCGAGCGCGTTGTCAACGCTGTCCGCCGAGTCGTGAGAGTGCGGCGCGAACATCTCCTTTATCGCGCCCCTGAGTCCTCGGGGATGTTCGTGCGGGTGTCCGTGGTCATGTGAGCGCTCGTCTTGGGACAAGTGGGTCATTGCTACTGAGCCTTCCGGGCTGTCGAATCGGCGAGCAAAGTGGGGTCGCTCCGGTGGTGAGACGGCACACCAGGGCCAGCGTGTTCAGCGTTGAACACCGCGTCAGTGACCAACTGGCGGACGTGTTCGTTTTCTAGGCTGTAGAAAATTGTTGTTCCAGCGCGGCGTGTGCGGACCAACCGCGCCATCCGCAACTTGGCCAAGTGCTGTGAAACAGACGGTGCGGGCTTGCCCACCAGCTCAGCAAGTTCGTTGACCGATAACTCGCGGTCGGCGAGTGCCCACAACACTTGGATGCGCGTCGGGTCGGCCAGCATCCGAAACACCTCGACCACCAAGTGCGCCTGATCGTTGGCAAGAGGCCCAGGATCACCAATACCTGCATTCATACGCAGATAGTAGCTCATGACTCCCGGATGCTCGAACGATTGCCAGGTCCGAGTTTGCCGACTGTTCGGCTCGAATTGCCACGTCGTAGAAGATTGGTTTCCCCAAGTCGCCGAACTACCCTGTGCCACAATGTATCTCGCAAGCTTCTTGCCGCGCTAAGTGGCATGGCCGCCATGATCGCAACCGACAGACCGCCGTCCGTTCGCGTAGCCGGAGCATTGACTCCTGGCGCGCTCGCTCGGCGTCCAGGCATCCACCGCGGCGAGACCGGCGGCCCTCGGGCTGCGCCCCGGTCGGCGTTGTCGTGGAAGCGGCGCGCGTTCACCCGACGTAGAAATGTCAAGCATCAGCCGAGGTCATACACGACATCTGTGCCCCCGGCAGGATTCGAACCTGCGACACCGGCTTTAGGAGAGCCGTGCTCTATCCCCTGAGCTACGGGGGCGGGAACGTGTCAATACCTGTCAAGACCTCGGAACGGTAGGGGTGATTGTCGGCTCGTCATGGCGTCCTGGCCGAGCTGGCGCTCGGTGTTGGCCGGTCAGAAGGGGCAGGCCCGAGTGTAGCGGGCATGATTGGCCGTCGGCGTTCGAGTCCGCAGACATTCGGCTATCGATGGGTCGGACTCCGAAAATCGAAACCATCAGGAGGTGGGCGAAACCACCGTTATCGCAGCGTCATAAGAGCGTTGAATCGCTACCGGCGGACACCGGCTCGCCGCTCGGGCCTCTGGCGGTTGGCCGCGGAACTTCCCCGCCGGAGCTCAGGTTTCGACGGTCGCGCGCGGGCGGGGAAACTGGGTGGCCAGGAAGCAGTCCCACATTCGGTCGCTCATGAGCCGGTTCATCCGGATCAGCACCGAGGCGGACGGCGTCACCCGCATCCGTGGCTTCGGCCGCTTCGCGGTGATCGCTTTCTCGACGGCCTTGGCAACGGTGTCGGGCCCACCTCCGAGCTTGGCCAGCGCCCCTTTCTGGTAGACCTCTTCGGTGTTCTTGGCGACCGAAGCGTTGAAATGCGCATACGGCCCGTTACCGGTGTTGAGCTCGCCGGTCGCGGTGCTGGCGAATTCGGTGCGGATCAGACCAGGTTGCACGATCACGACGTCGACGCCGAAGCCCTTCACCTCGAACCGCAAGGCGTCGCTGAGTGCCTCGACCGCATACTTCGATCCGTGATAGGCGCCGGCACCGGGGAAGGTGAAGTTTGCGCCCATCGAGCTGATGTTGACGATGCGTCCCCATCCCTGCTCGCCCATGCCGGGCAGCACCAGTTGGCACATGCGCACCAGCCCGAACACGTTGGTCTCGAACTGGCGGCGCAGATCAGACATGGGCAGCGTCTCTAGCGCGCCGGATTGCGAATAACCGGCGTTGTTCACCAGCGCACCGACCGCGCCCTGCTCGTCGACGACGCGTTTGACCGCGGCGCTCATCGACGCCTCGTCGGTGACGTCGAGGCTCAACGTGTGGGCGCCGGCTTGACGAAGGTCGGCGATCGACTCCTCGCGGCGGGCGGTGGCGTAGACGATGTGGCCGGCGCGGGCAAGTCGCTCTGCCGTGGCGCGGCCGATGCCGGTGGAGCAGCCGTTGATGAGAACGGTCTTTGATGTATTCGGCATAGTGGACACCCTTTCAGTTGGCTGTTGACAGCGATCCCACCGCGCTCGATGAGCCGGTGGTCTCAGCGCTGGATCTGGAAATCCAGGGCGGCTCGCAGACGCTCGTCGAACGGCGGACGAAGGCCGGCCATCCCGGCGATGTCCTGATCGGACTGCACGGAGACGCCTTTGGCGTGGCTGAAGGTGCGGAAGCCGTGGATGCCGCGATAGGCGCCCCTGCCGCTGGGCCCGACGCCGCCGAAGGGCAGGTCGTCTTGAGTGGTGTGCATGACGACGTCGTTGACGGTGACGTTGCCGGACGTCGTGCGGGCCAGGACATAGGTTTCTTCGTCGGCGTCGTGGCCGAAGTAGTACACGGCCGGCGGCCGATGGTGGGCGTTGAGGTAGGGCGGCGGCCTCGGCGTCCGCACCGGCAGGATCAGGCCGAAGATTTCCTCGTCGGCGATCTTCATGTACTCGCTTGTGTTCAGTACCAGCATCGGCGGGATGCTGCGCTCTGGGCCCGGTGGTCGGTCTGGTAATCGGTCGCGATGGCTTCGGTCATTGCTGCTGCTCTCCTGAGGCGCGCCTGCGCGGCTTCCAGATCATATGTTGACCGTTCAGCATAGGTCAAGGGGCAAGGGACGTGACAGCGGCGGTAGTCGAGCAAGCCGACGGGCCGTATGCACGGGGATCCGCACCGTTGGAGGCGCTACGACCGGGTGAGGTGCTGGTGCGGGTGACGGCGACGGGCATCTGACACAGCGGCGCCCGGGCCGACGGCTCGCACGCCCTCAGCCGAAACGGCGCCACCCTGCACAGCCACTTTTTCGGCCAGTCATCGTTTGCCGCCCCGGTTGTTCTCTGTGCTGCTCTTCGAAGCCCTCGGTCCCCGCCCGGAGCTGGTCCCCGATTTCGCCGCGTGCTGGCTGGATACACCGCGACTGCATCGAGCCCGACCGCGTCTACGCCGACCTCGAACGCACCCTGCTCGCCGGTCTGGCTCCTGGCCGACGACCGAGCGACCATCGTGACCCAGGTCTTTCACCGATCACTGGCCCTGGCCCAGGGAGTAGCCGGGTTGCCCGTCGAATCGGTACAGTCCCTCGGTCTTGATGAAGTCCAGTTCGGCGCTTACCAGCCGCTCGAGCAGCTGCAGGATGTGGCGGTGGGTGGCTGCGCCCGGGCTCGGTGCCTGAAAGCGAGCCCGCCAGTGGTCGGTGCAAAAGGTCTCGGGCAGGCCGTCGGGCCAGACCTTCACACCGCGGTTGGTGATCATCTGCAGCTGCAACCAGCTGTCTCCGGCAGCGGCGCGTAAGGCGGCCGCCAGGTCGTCGGGCCGGGTCTGGGATGCGTGCAGGAAGACGTCGACCCCGTCGAGGGTCTTGGTTGCTCGCGCAGTGGCCCCGCGGCCGGCCGGGACGGTGGGTTGGCTGAGCGGATAGTCCACTGCCGCGAGTTGCCGCGGGCGTTGCCCGAGATGGGCGATGACGGCGTCGGCGAAGGCGCGGGTGCCCAGCGGTGCTTGCCCGGGCGGGGCGATGTCGTAGGTGGCCGCGCCGGACTCCAACGCGGCCAGCCACGCGTTGTGCACGCGGGCGGCGATGTCGCCCTGACCGATGTGGACCAGCATCATCACCGCGGCCAGCAGCAATCCCGACGGGTTCGCGACGTCTTGTCCGGCCCGCCGCGGCGCCGAACCATGAATGGCCTCGAACATGGCCAGCTCGTCACCGATGTTGGCCGAACCCGCCATGCCCACCGACCCGGCGATCTGTGCGGCGACATCGGAGAGAATGTCGCCGTAGAGATTCGGCAAGACGACGACGTCGAAGGCTTCCGGGGAGTCGGCGAGTTTGGCCGCGCCGATGTCGACGATCCAGTGCTCGGCCGCGATGTCGGGATAATCGGCTGCCACCTCGTCGAACACCCGGTGAAAAAGCCCGTCGGTGAGCTTCATGATGTTGTCCTTGGTGAAGCAGCTGACCTTGGAGCGGCCGTGCCGGCGCGCATATTCAAACGCGTAGCGGCAGATCCGCTCACTGCCCGGCCGGGTGATCAGCTTGAGGCACTGAGTGACCTCGTCGGTCTGGCGGTGCTCGATGCCCCCGTAGAGATCCTCCTCGTTTTCACGCACGATGACCACGTCCATGCCCGGATGCCGGGTCGGCACGAACGGCGCGTACGCCACGCAGGGCCGTACGTTGGCGTACAGCCCGAGGCTTTTGCGCACCGTCACGTTGAGCGACTTGAAGCCGCCGCCCTGCGGCGTGGTGATCGGCGCCTTCAGGAACACCCGGGTGCGCCGCAACGACTCCCACGCCTGCGGCTCGATGCCCGCCGTGTGACCGCGGCGGTACACCACCTCCCCGATCTGGACCTCCTCGACCGCGAGCTGCGCCCCGGCGGCCGATAACACGCGCAACGTCGCATCCATGATCTCCGGGCCGATCCCGTCACCGCGGGCCACCGTGATAGGGACTGCCGTGGCTGACTGTGATGGAACCATTACGTTGCTGCCGGGCTGGGTGGGAAGAACCGATTGGGTGGTCATGGTAAGCCTTCCGCTCGGGAACCACATGTGCACTTGCGAACAGCATGACATGATTTGAAACATACGTAAACTACTTCATATTTCACGCGAAAAGCGCGCTAGCGAAACGGTGAATCTCGAAGGTTGAATCGTCGTCGTGACCGGCGCCGGCAGCGGCATCGGTGCGGCGCTGGCCGAACAGGCGGCGGCACGCACACCGTGTTCACCGCCCAGTGCGCCGTCGCGTGCCTGCGCCGGGTCATCGACGGGGATGCTCGGGCGGGCTACCGCACGCCCGCGGGCGCGTGGAGTAGCGACTTCGTGCTTGCGATCCCGGGTGTGACACGCCACGACGTGCCCCGCTGAGTCATCGCCGCGGGCGGACTAGCGAGCCCGCAGCCCGTCCATCGCGAGCTCGTCCAGGCTCCGGTAGAGCGGGTCGAGGTCCAGCTCGGGGTCGATGAGCCGCTGGTAGGCGATGCCGCCCACCGCGCCGATCAGGACGGTGACGACGGCGCGCGGATCGGCGTCGGCACGGATTTCGCCGGCTTTCTGGCCGGCGGCGATCCACTTCTCACAGAGGTTACGAAGATGGGTGTGCAGTTGCGCGAAGCGCACGCGCAGGTCGTCGCGGGGGCCAATGGCGTCGAACATCAGCACGTAGAACAGCCGCAGGCGTGCGGTGTCGCCCTCGAGAAAGCGGCGGTGTGAGCGCAGCGCGGCACGGACGGCGTCAAGTCCGATGGCGTCGCCGACGTCGGGCACCAGGACGGTCGTCTCCCACTGGGCGAAGGCCTCCTCGACGACGGCCCACAACAGCCCATCCTTGGAGCCGAAGTGCCACGCCACCGACCCGCGGCTGATGCCCGAGCGTTCGGCGATGTGCAGGATCGAGGTGCCGGCGTAGCCCTGCTCGGCGAACAGCTCACTGGCGGCGTCGATGAGGCGTTTGCGGGTCTGCGCGGACTGGGCGGCCTTAACGCCGATCGCCGGGGCGGGTTCACTCACCCTGGTGATGATAGCCACTCGACAAATCCGCCCGCCGCAACCTATGCTGAATGTCCAACACAGGAAGGAATCGCGCGTGGACATCAAGGGCAGGCCGGTTCTCGTGGTCGGTGGCGCAACGGGATTGGGGGCCGCCACGGTACGTGCGTTGGCGGCCGAAGGCGCGAACGTCACGGTTGCCGACGTCAACGTGGAGCAGGGCCAAGCGCTCGCCTCGGAACTGGACGCCACGTTTGTGCGGTGCGACGTTCGCGACGAGGTCCAGGTCGCCGCCGCGGTCGACGCGGCGGCCCAGCGCGACGGCGGGCTTCGCGCCGCGGTGTGCTGTGCGGGGACGGGCTGGGCGCAGAAGGTGGCGAGCTCCAAGGGCCCGCATCCGCTGGAGTCTTTCCGGATCATCCAGGAGATCAACCTGTTCGGGACGTTCAACGTGCTGCGCCTGGCGGCGGCGGCGATGCGCGACAACGAGCCCGACGCGGGCGGGGAGCGCGGCGTCTGCGTCCTGACCGCCTCCGGCGCGGCGTTCGAGGGCCAGATCGGACAGGTCGCGTACGCGGCCTCCAAGGCGGCGATCGTCGGCCTGACGCTGCCGGCCGCCCGCGACCTGGCCGACCGCGGAATCCGGGTGGTGTCGATCGCCCCGGGCCTGTTCGACACCCAGCTGCTGGCCGCGCTGGGCGACGAGGCCAAGGCGGCACTCGGCGCGACGGTCCCCTTCCCGCCGCGCCTCGGCGTTCCGGCCGAGTTCGCCGCCCTGGTGCAGGCGGTGGTGGCCAACCCGATGCTGAACGGCACCACGATCCGCCTCGACGGTGGGTTGCGGATGGCGCCGCGCTGATGGCCGCCTCGCGACACCCGTCGCTGCATAGCCCGGCACGTGCCGGCGAGCGGGTCGCACTGCACGGGTCGCGCTGCGCGCGCTGCGGTTTTTTGGCGCTGCCGCCCGAAGCGCTGGGGTGTCGGCGCTGCGGCGCGCCCGCTGCCGAACATGAGCCGCTGACACTCGACGGCTCGGCGCTGGTGCGCGTGTGCACGATCGTCCACAGCGATCCGATGGGCACCATCCCGACCCCGTACACGCTGGCGCGGCTGGCTCTCGACGCTCCCGGCGGCCAGCCGCTCGTGGCGGACGGGCTGTTGGCCGGCGGCCCGGTCGAGACCGGCAGCCGCGTTCAGGCTCGGCTGGTCGAGCTGGGCGAGGATCGCCTCGAGGTACGTTTCGCGGCCGAAAGCGAGGAACCGTGACCGGCCGCGAGGTGGTGGTGGCCGGCGTCGGCTGGCATCCCTACCAGCGCCCCAGTGCCGCTCCATACCCGGTGCTGGGCCTGACCGCGGCGCGGGCCGCGCTGGCCGACGCGGGTGTGGCCTGGACCGCGGTGCAAGCGGCCTGCGTCGGCACGGCGATGCTGGGCATGGCGGCCGGCTGGACGATGCTGCGCCACCTCGGCGCGACGGGCATCCCGGTCACGCAGGTGGAGAACGCGTCGGCGACCGGCTCGACCGCAGTGGCGGCCGGGGTCACCGAGGTGGCGTCCGGGCGCTCGGATCTGGTGCTGGTGGTCGGCGTCGACAAGGTCGACCTGCCGCGTCTGGCGCCGTTCAAAACGGGCGCGCAGCGGCTGGGGCCGGACGGTTTCCTGCCGGCGGCGGGGTTCGCCCTGGACGCGCTCGAGCACATGGCCGCCTACGGCACCACGCGCGAGCAGCTGGCCGCCGTGGCCGCCAAGGCCCACGCCAACGCCGCGCAGAATCCCAACGCGCAGCGCCGCAAGCCGCGCAGCGCCGACGAGATCCTGGCGGCGACCCCGGTCGTCGACCCGTTCACCGCGCCGATGTGCACACCGCTCGGCGAGGGCGCCGCGGCGCTGGTGCTGGCCGCCGGCGACGCGCTGGGCCGGCTGGGCATCCACCGCCGCCGCGCGGTGCGTGTCCGCGCGTCGGTCACCGCATCCGAGCCGCTCACCGATCCCACCCGATCCATGCAGGCTCAGCTGACCGCCTCGACCGCGACCGCGGCCTACACCCAGGCGGGTGTGGGACCGTCCCATCTCGACGTGGTGGAGGTGCACGACGCGTTCGCCATCGAAGAAATCCTCTACGCCGAGGCGCTCGGCCTCGTCGATGAGGGCAAGGGCGGTCCCGCGGTGGCGGCCGGCGCCACCGCGATCGGCTCCGGATGCGCGGTCAACCCGTCCGGCGGGCTGATCGCGATGGGTCATCCGTTCGGCCCCACCGGCGTCGGGCAGATCGGCGAGCTCACCAGACAGCTGCGCGGCGAGGCCGGCCCACGCCAGCAGCCGAACGCCCGCATCGGGCTGGCCCAGATGGTCGGCATCGGCGAAGTCTGCGTCATCCACATCCTCGAAAAGGCAGCCACATGACCGATCCCGTGACCACCGAGGTCGTCGACGAACGCATCCTCGTCGTGACCATCGACCGCCAGGACGTGCGCAACGCCCTGGACCCCAAGACCAGCCGGCAGATGGCCGAGGTGTTCGAAGCCTTCGCCGCCGACGACGACCTGTGGGTCGGCGTGCTCACCGGCGCCGGCGACAAGGCCTTCTGCGCCGGGATGGACCTGCGCGTGCAGGCCAGCGAGGGACTGGACTTAAACGCGTTTCCACCGTCGGGCTTCGGCGGGTTGACGCACCGCACCGATCTGGACAAGCCGGTGATCGCCGCGGTCAACGGCCTGGCGCTGGGCGGCGGCTTCGAGCTGGCCCTGGCCTGCGACCTGGTGGTGGCCGACGAGCGCGCCGCTTCGGGTTACCGGAGGCCCGCGTCGGCACCGCCGCGGCGGCCGGCGGGCTGCTGCGGCTGCCCCGCCAGATCGGGCCCAAACGCGCCGCGGAACTCGTCCTGACCGGCCAGCCGGTGGACGCCGCAACGCTGCACGACTGGGGAGTCGTCAACCGGGTCGTCCCGGCCGGCACGGTGATCGACGCCGCACTGGGGCTGGCGCGCGAGGTGCTGGCCTGCGCGCCGCTGGCCGTGCGGACCGCCAAGCAGGTGATGGCCGACGGCCTGCAGACCGGCCTCGACGAAGCGCTGCGGGCACGGCCCACCCACCTCGAGGCGCTCTTCGGCACCGCCGACTTCACCGAGGGCGCCCGCGCGTTCGTCGAGAAGCGCGCGCCCGTGTGGCAGGCACGCTGATGCGGCTGCCCGGCAAGGTGGTGGCCATCACCGGCGCCGCCCGCGGCATCGGCGCCGAGACGGCCCGGGTGTTCGCGGCGCGCGGCGCCCGCGTCGCCGCCGGCGACCTGCAGGCACCGACCGACCTTCCGCCCGGCGCGATCGGCCTGCCACTCGACGTCACCGACGAGGCCGCGTTCCTCGCCTTCCTGGACGCCACCGAGCGGCGCCTGGGACCCGTCGACGTGCTGGTGAACAACGCCGGCGTCCAGCACCTCGGCGCGTTCACCGAGGAGACCGACGAACGGCGCGATCGCCAGCTCGCGGTGAACCTGCTCGGACCGCTGCTGGGCTGTCGGCTGGCCGCCCGCCGGATGACCGGCCGGGGTGGCTGGATCGTCAACGTCGCCTCGGCGGCCGGCGTCCGCGGCTTCGCCGGCGGCGCCACCTACTGCGCGACTAAACACGCGGTCGTCGGGCTCTCCGACGCACTGCGAAAAGAGCTGGGCCCCAAGGGAATCGGCGTCAGCCTGGTGGTGCCCGGGGTGGTGCTGACCGACCTGGCGGCGGGGGTGCGCAGCGCGGGCGGCATCGCGCCGGTGACCCCGCTCGCCGCCGCGAACGCCATCGTCGACGGGGTGCGCGACGAGCGCCCCGAGATCTGGGTGCCGCGGTCGGTGGGCCGCGCCCACCGCGCGCTCCGCCTGCTGCCGCGGCGGATCGCGCGCGCCCTGGAGCACCGGACCGGCATCGACCGCATCCTGCTCGACGTCGACGACGACGCGCGCGCCGGCTACGAGGCGCGGATCAGCGCGATATGAGCACCGCCCCGGCTTTCGAACCTGCGGGCGTCGGTGTGGTCCGCGAGGAACGCCTCAGTGCCGCCGGCGTCACCACCCGGGCGCTGCGGGTCGGCGCGGGCCCGCCGCGCGCGGTGCTGCTGCACGGCTTCGCCGATGGCGCTGACGCGTGGCGCCCGGTGCTGCAGCTGCTCGGGCGCGCCGGGCTCGCCGCGATAGCCCTGGACCTGCCCGGCTTCGCGCTCGCCGACCCGCTGCAGCCCGACCGCGCGATCCTGCCCCAACTCGACACCTTCTTGGATGCGGTCCTGCACGAGCTGCCTGCCGACACCGTGGTGGGTGGCCACTCGCTCGGCGGCTGCGTGGCGTTGCGGGCCGCGGCGCGCGGACGCACTGGGGCGGTGGTCGTGGTGTCCGCGGCGGGGCTGGACATGGCGCCATGGTTCGACGTCATCGGCCACCGCGTGGTGGCACCGGGCCTGATTGCCCTGGCGGGTTGGATGCCGATCGGGGCGACCCGCTGGGGGGTGCGGCGCAGCTACCCCGGCGGGCTGTACGCCGACCCCCGCGGTGTGCGCCCCGACGTCGTTGCCGCCAATGTGGGTTACCTGCGTGACCGCGCCACCGCGCGGCGCCTGCTGGCCGATGGCCGGCGCCTGCTGTCCGAGCTGCGTTCCCCGTTCGACTGGCCGCGCATCGAGTGCCCGGTGGTCGGCATCTGGGGCGAGCGCGACCGGCTGTCGCTGCCCAGCAGCGCCGACCGGCTGCAGGCCGCGTTGCCCCATGCCGACGTGCGCCGGCTGACGGCGTGCGGCCATATGCCGATGGTCGAACGCCCCGGCGAGGTTGCCGGGGTGCTGGAAAGGATGACGTCATGACCGCTACCGACACCGTGGCGAAGGCTTTCGCCGCGCTGGGCCGCCAGGATCTCGACGGCGTCCTGGCGCAGATGCACGACGACATGGTCGACGTCTTCCCGACCCGCACCTGCCGCGGCAAGGCGCCGATCCGCGGCTACTTCACCGAGCTGTTCGCGTCGTTCCCCGACGCGGCCATGACCGTGGACCGCATCGTCGGCGACGAGTCGACGGCCGTCGTCGAGTGGACGCTGCGGGCCACCTTCACCGGCGCGCCCTACGAGGGCGTGCTGGCCAACGGGCGGCGCGTCGAGCTGCGCGGTGTGGACGTGATCGACGTGGCCGACGGCCTGGAGCGGCACAACCGAATCTATTACGACACAGGCGATTTCCTGCGCCAGATCGGGCTGTTACCGGCCGCCGGGTCGCCCGGAGAGCGGTCGCTGCGCGGGTTGTTCAACGCCGGCACTCGGGTGCGACGAGCGGTCTTTAAGTAGGCGCCCTCGCGCGCCGCGACCCGCCGGCGCACGTGGGTTCCGCGGATCCGGCGAGCAGCACGGTCGCGTCATGCCTGCCGATCGGCTTCCAGGTATTGCCGTAGCAGGGCGTCGGGTTCGTGAGCCGTTTCCACCCACGCCCACCAGCTGATCGTCCCTCGCGACTCGAACACCGCATCACCCGTTACGGGGCAGACCGGTCGGCGCGCTAAGACCTTCGCCGCTGCGCCGGCGTGCCTCTGGAACGAACATCGGCCATCGTCGTGATCTGACGGCTCAGGACAGGTCTTCGACCCGGATCGGCCAGCCCGGTAGAGCGCATGGGTCGCCCAGGATGAGAAACCGGTGAACAGTTGGGCGATGCCGGGCACCAGTGACCGGCGGTGCTGCTTTACGGCAGGTTTGCTCATCGTGTTCCTCATCGCATGAGTGACGGGTGCAGATGCACCGTTTGATCCGAACACGTCGCCACCCCATGCTGGTAGCGGCTAAAGTCGCCCGGCAGTTGATTTCATCGCATGTGCTGCGCGGACGACTCAGCCTCCGGCTGGCCGTTGCGATGCAACTGCAGACCGCTTAAGCCAATGCACGCTCGACCAGATCCGTATAGGCTCCGGGGTCGGTGAGTGCGGCAGCGTGACCGAGTTGCCCGAGACTGATCAGCTCGGCGCGGCGCCCAAACAACCGTTGGTACCGGGGAATGTCCTTGCTGCTCTGCGTAGGATCGTTTTCGGCGGTCAACACGATGACGCGACCACCCCATTCCAGGAACGCAGCGGGCGTGACAATCTGTGTGCGTATCAAGTCTGCGGCAACGGCGAAGTGGGAGAACACATCTGCGCGAGTCACCTGATCATGCACGATCCTGCGAAGCAGGTGCGCCAGTTCGCGCCGTTTGTCCGGCGGTAACTGACGGGTTAGCCTGACCAACCCGAACCCCACCAATTCCTTGAGGATATTCTCCGGCAGGACCTTGGCGAGCCATATGAGTACGGTTTCTACCGCCAGCCAGCCGCGTTCGTAGTCGGCCGGGCCGGTGCTCGATAAGACAATGCGGTCGATAGCATCTGGCCGGTGCGCGAGATACGCCTGCGCCAACATCCCACCGTACGACTGGCCCACGAGTGCCGTGCTACCGACCGACTCGGCTTGCAAGATGGCGTCCAATGCGGCCATGAACTCGGCGACGGTGAGTACGGGCGAATAGTCGGGCGCGATGACGGTATGTTGGGCGGCAAGCCTTTCCAGGAATTCCGAGCCGATTGCAGCCCTACGAAGTCCACCGGTCAACCACAGCACCGTCGGGCCCGCACCCAATCGGTAGTAGTGCCAAAGAACGTCGCCGACAAGCATCTGCTTGCCGTATCGGCTGGCGAAGCGCGCTGTGGGGTCAACGGTGACCGATGGGGGGCTTTCGTGGATGGTCGGTGATGTTGCCGTGTGCCCTGCCCAAGCTGAATCATTCGGCCGCTGTGGCGCGGGCTCGGGCCTCATTTTCAGGTAGCTCTCGATGTTGAACCGGTAGAATGCACGTCGTCGGCGAGGTGTCAGCTGTTTGGCCGCGGTCGCGGCGTCGATGATCTGTGGATCGACGGCCTTGTACGTTTCCCCGTGCAGTCGGATGGTGGCTTTCTTGGCAGCCTGCACATTGTGCAGCCAATCCACACGTGTGCCATAGGGCAGTGGGGATGATAAAGCCGTCGTTCACCCGCTCCGCGACGACGGGTGTGGCATAACCTTTTCCGGTGCGTCGCCCAGTGTGTTCCATTACTCCGGCGTACCAATGTTTTCGGCCGGCCATCTGCATCATGGCTGGGTTCAGAACGTGTCTGTTGAACACCCGCACGGTATCAAGGACCGCCATGATCAGCCTTCTCTCTGCGGGTCGGCACATTAACTGGCGCGTGAAATATGCTCGTGCAGTTTCATCTTGAGGCCGACCCATGGTAGGGCACGCTGCCTGCCAGGTCCTAGGGCCTTTGGTCCCTGCTGCGGCGCACCGTCAGCCGTCGCAGCCGGCGTTCCCGGCGATGATGGGTTGACCAGCGAGGCCTGGAAGCCTTGTGGCACAATCGGTTTGTTGAATGTCATCCTTTGCATCCCGTTAGTTTCGGACGAAGGGGCCCGATGGGCCGCCAAAAGGCGTGACGGCGATATCGCCATCGTCTCGATGCATTCGGGACCCAACTGGGGCTACGCGATCAGGCCGGCAAGGCCGGTGCGGCCGGTGATGGTGGCCGGGGTGATCCGGGACTTCGGCACACCACTTGATGGGGCTTCCGGGCCAAACGTCGCCGCCGCGAAAGGCCCAATGGCCCTAGAACGGCGCGGTCATCACTTCTAGATTCCGGACTAACCGAAGTTTCAGGAGGAACGCGATGGCCACCGCCCAGGAAATCATGCACACCGGCGTGATCTGTGTCGGCGAACACGCAAGCCTCGCGAAGACGATCTGCGCAGCGCAGGTTATCACCAGCCAATAACCCCTCGACCAGATGGACCACAAGCCATGACTTTTCCCTACGGGACCGGACCGGCACCAGGCGAGTACAGCACCGAGGACGACAACCAGCTTCAGCCGGAGGACACCCTCGTCGACCGTGGCGTCGATGACATCCTTGATGAGGGTTATTCACCGCCCGAAAGACCCTACGCGCGTGGCGCATTCGGACCAACTGCGAGCATGGACCAGCTGCTTGCGGAGGAAGAGCCGGATCCGGCAGCGCGCATCGATGTGTTGCTCGACGAAGAGGAGCAGCAGCGCTCCGATGAAGCCGAGCGCGAAGCCGAATTCCCGCAACGGCGAGAAGTCGGGCGGGCAAGAGCGGGCCGACTTGTCGCGCCGGACGGCGGCTTTGGCGAAGACGCAGAGGCAGAACTGGTCGCCGAGGACGTCGGTATCAGCGGAGGTGCGGCATCCGCCGAGGAAGCGGCGGTTCACATCATCGAAGACGCGGAGTAGTCGGCGCTTGACCGATGGAGACCGATGGTCGAGACGGTGAGACCAGTGAAGTTCGGAGCTAATGGTCACCCACCCGCACTGCACACGGTGCACACAGCCAACCGGATCGGGTTTGGCTCTACATCACTGCTTGTCGCCGCAGCCAGGCCGCAACGTCCCATGACTGCGCAGTCCTTATTCATGTGCCCGGCGAGTGCCCGCGGCCCGGGGAGCACGTTGCGTCAACCTAACTGAGACGTAACGTCATTGGAGCGCTGGCGATGATTCATGCAGAGGACAGCAATGGTTGAGCGCGCCACCGATGGGCCGAATGTATCGTCAGCCCGATGACATCGTCAGGTTGGCGGCCAGCCACTTGGCCGCGCCGTCTGCCGAGCGGGGGTCGGCAGTGAGGCGTTGGATGAGCAGTCCGTCGACGATGGCCAACATGGCCGACGCGGCGGCGGCGCGGCGGCGCGGTGGGACGAGAAGACGATCGCTGATCCATTGGTGCCAGCCGCCCGTCACACGCTGGGCGACGGTCACGAAAGGTTGGACCCCTCGTGCGGCGAGCGCGTCAACTTCCAGGTATAGCCGCAGCGGGGCGTCGAGTTCCGGGTTCGTGAGCTGTTTCCACACCCGGGTGAGTAACAATGCGGGCGGGACACGTGCAGTGGGTGCTTGTTCGCCCAGCGCGTTGTGCAGCTGGCCGCTAGCCGCGTCGAGGATTTCGACGATGAGGGCGTCGCGAGTGCCGAAGTAGTACAACAGCATCCGGTCACTGGTGCCCAGGCGGGCCGCCATGGGCCGCAGCGACAAGTCCGCGATTCCGTTCGCCAGTACGTAATCCAACGCGTCGGCAAGGAAGCGCCGTCGTTGTTCGGGTCGCCCCGGTGGCTTTGCCTGTGTCATGTAGCCAACGCTACATCACGCTGCTAAGCTGACGTAGCAGTTGCTACATCAGGAGGTCGTTATGCCTGGCAAATTGCTAGTTTCCAAGCAAATCGTCTACCTGGCGTTGGTGCTGGCGGGCACCGCCGTTCCGATGGCGCAGTTCGTGCCGTGGCTGTTCGCCCACGGACTCGACGTGCCGCTGTTCCTGCACCAGTTGTTCGCCAATTCGATCAGCAGCTTTTTCGCCTGGGACGTCATCCTGGCCGTGGTCACACTGCTTTTCCTCGCCAGCGTCGACGACGAGCTGGGCGCTCGGCCCCGTGCGGTGGTCGCGGCTGCCGCGCTGCTGGGTGCCTCGGTCGGATTGCCCATGTGTTTGTGGCTGCGCGAACGCCGGCGCCGCCGCGTCGACCTGCCGCCGGCCGCGAAGTCCGGCGACGTGCGATGAATTCCTCCCAGTTCCTGCTGGCCTCCGCACTGCTGCAGGCCGGATTCGGGGTGGTAGTGGGCTGGCCGCTCGCGGTGCTGCGTGCCGGATGGATCCCAGCATCGCCCGAGACGCAGAAACGCGTGCTGCAGTGCCACTTGGACAATCTGTTCATGGCCGCGCTTCAGTTCGGTCTGGCCGCAACTGTGAGTGTCCCGATCTGGGTGGCGGCGCTGATCGTCATAGGATCGTGGACCAACGCACAACTGTTCCTGATACCTGTATTCTCGCCGCGCCTGTCGGTCGGCAGCCCGTGGATCGCGGTGCCCTCACTGCTGTCATTCATCACGATCACGGCGGGCTGGCTCGCGGCGGTGGTGTTATCGCTGCAAGCGCTGACCACTGCGGCGTGAGGTGCTTC
The DNA here is from genome assembly GCF_054515735.1 of Mycobacterium sp. ML4. Classification (NCBI taxonomy): domain Bacteria; kingdom Bacillati; phylum Actinomycetota; class Actinomycetes; order Mycobacteriales; family Mycobacteriaceae; genus Mycobacterium; species Mycobacterium sp. ML4. The sequence goes on along the minus strand of NZ_JBTNSY010000028.1, from coordinate 36,231 downwards.
CCTGACCGGACTGGACTGAGCCAAACCAATGACACGCGCTGCACCGCACGCGCCGGCCAGCAGCCAGTGCGGCCGCGATAAGCATGGCGGCACGGACCCGGTGCGGGCGGTCCCACCGAATGCGGTCCGACTTTCAGCTTGCCGCAAGCGCATTGAGGTCCCACGCGACGATTCGATTGTTGATCGGTAACGGCGCCGGATGGACGGCGCCAATGCAGCTGGCGCGGCGCAGCACTTGGCCAAGTAGGTGGTGAACGAGGACCGGCAACCCAACTCCGCGATCCTCCGAATCGCACTGACCCACGCACGGATCTACCCGCCCGCGGCCAAGAGGCGCAGTCAAGGTAGCTCCGCGGTGGCACCTCACCTTGCCCTCTTGGCAAACTTCCTTGAATGTCAGTCGCGGCGGCGTGCCAAGGCCACATCAATGAGCAGATCCGCCGCTTGCAGAACGGGATCGACATCGAAGGCCGCCCCGCGTACGGAACGCTGAGCCATGGCACCGTCCATCACGTCATCAGTTGTGTGGCCAGTCCGTACGGATCGGTAACACCCGTTGCGATTCCCCTCTCCGTCGCCCACGCATGGAGAATCCGCCGTTGCGGTTGTACGGTTCGGCGGCGATGAACGCGTGCGCTGCCTCGGCCGTCGGGGCTTCGACGACGATGATCATGGTTTGCGGCGGCCCGTCGGGGCGGGAGCGGGCGGGGCCGCCGAAGACGATGTCGCTTTGGTGGGCGATCAGGAAGTCGTAGTGTTCGGCGCGTTTGGCGCCAGCATGTTCAACTTGGCATCCGCGCGGATCGATTGATGCCGGACCGCCGCGCGGGCTGGCGACTATCACCTGGGCGTCCGCAGCGAGCAAGGCCGCATAGGGCTCTGAGAACTCCGGACGGGTATATCGCCGCACGTGCTCAGTCCAGCGCAATGGCCCCTCGCTTCCTCTCTATTGCGACACCTTCATGCTGTGCGCTCCGGACGTGAATGACGTTGGCAGCGAGCTTGGTTGAGCGCCGGCGGTACTTGGCGCACGCATCGGCTGGAGCAACACCAGGACGGGATGAGTAGAGTCAATCGCCATGGTCAACGAGCGTGGTCCGCAGATCCGACCACCTACCATCGCCATTCATTGCCGGAGCGCCCTCGCGGTGCATCGGCAATGAGCGACACCCGACTGCGCGAGTTTCCTGACGATTGGCGCCGCGCGCTGGCTGTGGTTGCGCATCCAGACGACGTCGAGTACGGGATGGCCGCTGCGGTGGCGCACTTCACCAGAAGGGGGAAGTGGGTTGGATATGTGCTGGCCAGTCGTGGCGAAGCTGGCATCGACAACCTTCATCCCGATCAGGCCGGACCGCTTCGCGAGGCCGAGCAGCGCGCCGCAGCCGCGGTGGTCGGAGTTCACACGGTCGAGTTTCTTGGGCATCCCGACGGCGCCATGGTCTATGGTCTGCAACTGCGCCGCGATATCGCCGCGGCGATCCGCCGGCATTGTCCCGACGTGGTGTTCACGCTGAATCACCACGACTGGTTCGGTCCGGGCGCGTTCAATATGGCCGATCACCGCGCCGTCGGCCTGGCTGCTATTGACGCTGTGCGGGACGCCGCCAACCGGTGGGTGTTTGCCGACTTGGCCGCGCAGGATCTGGCTGCGTGGCAAGGAGTCTCGACCGTCGCGGTGGCGGCTTCGCCGCAGGCTACTCACGCTGTCGACGTCACCGACACCTTCGATATCGGACTGGCCTCGTTGGCCGAGCACCGTGCCTATCTTGCCGCTTTGGGCCCCGGTGCTGATCCGGCCGAGATGCTACGCAGCTTCGCCGAAAGCGATGGTCGTCGGCTGGGTACTCGGTTGGCGGCTGCGTTCGAACTCATCAAGGTGTAGCGCCTCCCGGTGCAGCGAGCGAGGACCGCATCAAGTGACCGATACGCCTGAAGACGTTGGTAGACCGGCTGGGACACCCGCGCCGGCCCAGACATCGGTGGCCGTGGTCACTGGGGCCAACCGCGGTATCGGACTGGAGGTGGTACGCGAGCTGGCCGGCCGTGGCTGGACCGTTGTCCTTGGAGCGCGGGACAGGGCGAGGGGCGAGCTGGCCGCGAGCCAGCTGACTGCTTTGGCGGGACGGGTTTTGGTCTGGTCCCTCGACGTGGCCAACGATGATCACGTCAATGCCGCGGCGGACAGGGCGGGCGAGGAGTTTGGCCGCATCGATGTACTGGTCAACAACGCCGGCGTGGACTATGACGACGACGAGCGGGCGCTCGACGCCGACCTCGCCAGGGTCCGTGCGGATATGGAGATCAATCTCCTTGGGGCGTGGCGGGTCACCCACGCGTTCGCCCCCCTGATGTCTCGTGGCGGACGGATAGTCAACGTGTCCAGCGGCTCCGGATCCTTTGGCGAGACGGCGGGCAGCGCCAGTACGCCCGCCTACAGCGTCACCAAGGCCGCGCTGAACATGCTCACCGTCAAGCTCGCGGCCGACCTACGCGGCCGCGGGGTACTCGTCAACGCCGTGTGTCCCGGGTGGGTCGCCACTGACATGGGCGGCTCCGGCGGCCGGCCGGTCCATCAAGGTGCCGCAAGTGTGCTGTGGGCGGTCGACCTGTCCGCCGACGGCCCTACCGGTGGATTCTTTCGCGACGGCAACGCAATTGCGTGGTAGGGCGAAAGGGGGACGCTGAGGGAGGGCTCCAAGCGACCTTCACCCTCAGACTTCGGTCCGGACGCGGCTTTTCGGGGCGATCGGCTTTTCGTCGAGTCCGTCGTTCGCTGCTGGGATGTGGCACGCACGATGGGCATCCCCTTCCCCGTGCCAGCCGACGTCGTCGGCGCGGCGGTCCCATTGGCCCTTGCCGTCGCTGACGACCAACTACGTGAGGGCGACGGCGCCCCGTTCGCCCATGCGATCCCGTTCGCGCCGTCGACCGACGACCTCGACCGCTTGCTGCTCCATCGTGGTCGATCTCCGGACTGGGCGACGCCCGAAGAGCTGTTGAGCGCCAACTATTGCCGCGTTGGCGTTGGTGGCGGGGAACTTGAGCTTGACGATCTCGACACTGTCAAAAGGGCAAAGACACGCCGAGAAGGCGCGCCCAGGTTTCAGTTTCGATCTCTGAAGGATCGTCGTGCTTGGCTCTCGATATGGCGTAGAAGATGAATGCTCGGTGATGTCCTTGGCGGCGAGCGGCTCTACGTTCAGGCACGCTACGACACGCCGGTACCGCTGATCGGCCCGACTCGTACACCAACTTGGTGGACGCAACCCTTGGCCTTCCGCCGAAGGATGCGATCAGCGAGGTGTATCGCCCTCGCCGGCGGCCTTCAGCAGCGGCTCTTCGAGGGATCGCAGCAGTTTGGTGAGGGCGGTCGCGATGTATTGCTGCTCGCCTTCGAGCAGCGCGCTCAGCGCCCGCCGCTCGGTCTCAAGCGCAACGTCCTCTGCGAGTTGCAATTTACTCAGTCCTCTCTCCGTCAACCGCATCGCGCTGGCAGCCCCTGGACTGGTCACCGGTCGTTCGACTAACCCGAGTCTGATCAGGCGACGCACCAGAGTGGCGGTGGCCTGCGGGGTAGTCAACAGAACCCGCGCCAGATCGGCGCCGCTGAGGCCGGGTGAACGACCGATATGGGCCAAAGCGCTGAATTGGGTCAACGTGATCCCTTCATGTCGCAGCAGCGCCCGGTCCAGCACGAGTTGCAGTTTTTGGCTGACCTTGGCCAGCAGATACGTGAGGTGAGTGTCAGGTTTCACGTCAAGTTGGCTCTTGGCAGACTTCTTGCGCATGCGATCTCCCGTCTCCAGTCGGCGATCCATAAATATGTTGATACACCCCCAACATGTTGCTAGTCTCGGTCTGGTCAAGGGCGGAGGGACCGTCCTTCGGTCACGACACTCAACGATCTTCGGCAACTAGGGGTTTTGCGATGAACTCGGTGCTTCTGATTGGTGCTACAGGGCATCTGGGGTCCTATATCGCTCGAGCGCTCATCGAGCGGGGCGCCGATCTGCGACTGTACGTTCGCCCCGACAGCCGCCACAAGCTGGGCGACGACATCGCAAGTGCCCGTCACGTCGAAGTCGTCGGAAGCGAACGGGGCGCGTTCGATGGTGTGCAGACGGTGGTGTCCGCGGTTCAGGGCGGCCCCGACGTAATCATTGACACTCAATTGCGGCTACTGGACCAGGCGCGGGCAGCCGGTGTGCGCCGATTCATTCCCTCAACGTTCAGCTTCAACCTATTTGGGTTGGGCGAGGGCGAGAACATCAATTCTGACTGGCGCCGCGAGTTCGCACGCCGCGCGGACAATGAGCGTGGGTCGGTCGACGTGGTGCATGTGCTCAATGGCTGTTTTCTGGACGAAGGTGTTTTCTTCGAGTTCGTTCGCGGCGTCGACCTCGACTTGAACGAGGCCTATTTATGGGGTGACGGCAACGAGAAGATGCAGTTCACCACCTTTGCCGATACCGCGGCCTACACCGCCGCGGCGGCCCTTGACGACCGCGAGCTACCGCGGGAATTCTTTGTAGCGGGTGACATGCTCACGTTTCACGAGTTCGTCGACGCCACCTCCGCCGGCTTGGGCCGGCCGATCACCGTGATTCCGATGGGCAGCCTGACTGATCTGGACGCCGAAATCGATCGGCGCATGCGGCAGGAGCCCGATAACATGCTTTCGTGGCTGCCCTTGATGTACTGGCGCGGCATGCTCAATGGCAAAGGCAAACCGGGCCCATTGCTCAACGATCGGTATCCCGATATCAAGCCGATCGGAGTCCGCGAATACGTAGCCGGGCTGTCGCGGCAACAAGGGTGAAAACGTCGGGTTTACCCGTATAGCCGGGACTTTCAACGGCCGATACCACTCAATAGCTGAGAGTGACGAATCGGAAGTATTTCATCTGCAGCAATCAGGTGGACGGCGCAACGGATCAAAAAGAATTGCAGTTGATGGGCTAGTCTCGCGCCCTATTGTTGGCGGTGCTTGCTGCCTCCTTCGCCGCGATCTTCGTAAAGCGTTTGCTTGACCGGACACCTACCCTGACAAGCGAATCGTCAGAAAAGTTATCCGCATGTACGCGAACGCGAAACAATGTCGCTGGCCGAGTTGGAGTACGCAAAGCAGGTCGTTGCGCCTCGCAGCTCGTTGGCGGCAGAGCGCATCCCCGGCACCCTCGTCAATGATCGGATGCTGCTATGTATTTGGCAGCCTTGCGCGCTTGCATGGAGCGGCGCGGGCTCGATTCACCCGATGCTCGCTCCTGCGGATGTCACCCTGCAGGTGGCATCCGCATCCTGATCGTTGCCGGGATCGCTTGTTTCGGCACCCTGGGGCTGACGTGAGTCGGGGCACCTCTCGAGGTCTCATTGCCCTATCGATGAGCAGACCGGACCCAGTCTGCGACGAGCCGTGTAGCGGGAGACTGGAGCCCCGGGGTTGCAACTCCCCGGTGCCACCCGCCGGTTTACTCGGGTGGGTTGCAGGCAGACCGTTCGGCGTCCAGAGTGTGTTGCAGTGATCCGGGGGTTTGTTCGGGTATCACCTGGCTCCACGAGCGGACGGTGACGCTCGAGAATCCGCCGTTGCGGTTGTAGGGCTCTTCGGCGATGAACGCGTGCGCTGCCTCGGCCGTCGGCGCTTCGACCACGATGATCATGGTTTGCGGCGGCCCGCCGGGGCGGGAGCGGGCGGGGCCGCCGAAGACGATGTCGCGTTGGTGGGCGATCAGGAAGTCATAGTGTTCGGCGCGTTTGGCGGCCAGCATGTCCAGCTTGGCCGGGTCGACGGTGCATTCACACAGGTAACGGGCCATGGCTAGGCGCCCTTTGAGCGCAGCACTGACACAAAAGCCTCGGCGGTCGCCGCCGCCGAGGCCGGATTCTGCCCGGTCACCAGCAGACCGTCGATTTCGACATGCACGCTGCGGGGCGGCTGTGCGACAAATTTCGCGCCTTCCGCAGTCATCCGGTCTTGCAGCGAGAACGGCATGTAGGCGAACAGTGCGTCGGCGGCGTCCTCGCCGCGGGTGAATCCGGTGACCCGCCGTCCATTGAGCAAGGTAGTCCCCGAGGACAGGGCGACGTCCAGCAGAGCAGCCGGACCATGGCATACCGCGGCGATCGGTTTTCGGGCCGCCCACGCGGCCGCGATGCAGCGTTTGGCGGTCGCATCGGAGGCCAAATCGAACATCGGCCCATGCCCGCCGGGGAAAAATAACCCGTCGAACTCGTCGATGTTGACCCGGTCGAGATGCACGGTGGCGTTCAGCGCCGCAAGCGCGTCGCGCACCCCGGCGATGTCCTCGCGGCTGGGGTATCCGCGAGGATCGATTGGCGCCGGACCGCCGCGCGGGCTGGCGACTGTCACCTGGGCGTCCGCAGCGAGCAGGGCCGCATAGGGCTCTGAGAACTCGGTGAACCACACGCCAGTCATGGGTGTGCCGCCGATGTCACAGTGGTTGGTGACAACCATCAAAATCGCCAGCGGTCGGCGCATCGTGATGCCTTTCGTGCTTAGAGAAAGGTCAGGGGTCGCCCGGTGACGCCCACGTCGAGGCGCACCAGTTTGGCTTCTTGAACCACCCCGTTCAGCGGCATCACGATGCCACCGGTGGTTGTGACGAACAGGCTTTCGCTCTCATCGGATGCGGTGCCGAACACGCATGCGGTCGAACCTGCCATTCCTTGATCGGGCCCGGCGACGGCGACTCGTTTTCCATCTGGCTTCAACCGAATCACGGTGTTGTGAATATGGTTTGCGATGAATAGGTCACCGTTGTCGGCGACCGCCAGGTCGTCGCCGCGCAAGTGTTCTGCAACTGTGTCGATGGTTCCGACTGGTGAACCGGAGTCGTCCAGCGGCGCCTGCAGCACCAGGGCGCGATCGGTGTTGGTGATATATAAGGCTCGGTCGCCGGCCTTGATCCCGTTGGCGCCGGGCAGCATTGGCTCGTCGGAAATCTTCGTCAAACGCTCGTCGGCCACCACCGCCTGTGATGCGCCGCTGTCCAGATCGATGGCGATCACGGTGCCGGCAATGGAATCCACGGCGTAGCCGATGCCGTGCGGGCCCGGAGTAAACCCGTTGAGAAACAACGTGTCCGGAATTGCCGCCCGTTGTACGACCTCGCCCACGAGGGTGACCTCATAGAGATGATGCGGCCCTTGGCCGGGTTCACCGGCGACGACGAAAACCGCGGTTTCGGTGGCGACCATGCCGGCCGGCGGGGCGGGCATCGATACCCACCGGTGATGCTGGCCGCGCGAGGTAGCCCGGTGCAGTTCCTTACGGTTGTGCACCGAGATGACAAGATCAACGTCCGGCAGGATCGCGATGTTCTCCAGGAAAAAGCCCACCGGCCACGTCGCGATCAGCGTGTGCGGCACCGCGGCGAGCTCAACGTCGTCGTGCTGGGCTGGTTGGCCGGCCATCGAATCCTCCGTCGTCGATGCGACCACTGTGACGATCCGAGACCGGCGCGTCTTTCACGTTTCGGGATTGCACAATGCGCGGTCTATCCGCACGTGCGCCGGACGTGTTAGACAACGTAGGTGAGCGCCGCGTATCCCGCCGTGCCGCGCGCATCGTCGTGGACGGTCGCGCAGGTGTTCTTCCCGGCCGGTACTTACCGGCATCCCCCGACCGGGCTGGTGCAGCTGCGCCTGGTGCGCCGTGGAAGCTCTTGCGCCGACATCGATCTCGGCCTCGGGCTGGGGGCGCGCCGGGTTTTCACCCGACCCGGCGACTTGTTGCTGACCCTGCCGAACCGGCCCACCATGTTTCGGATCGACGACGGCCGTGAACTGACATTGCTGCAAGTCCTGCCCGCGCTGGCAACGCGCCTGCTGCGCCAATGTGGCGGCCGCTCCCTCGACGACCTTCTTCCGCTGTTGCGCCGTCCGGTGCGCGAGCCGCTTGTCGCCGAGATCCTGCGGCGGCTTGAAGGTGGCGAGCCACAGACAGCGGCGCCGGAAGAGTGGGCACTCGGAGTCGTCTTTTCCAGCCTGCTGCGCGCCGCCCGCAAGGTCGCCGTCAGCGCTACACTGCCAGCGCTGTCGGCCGAAACGCTCAACGCGCTTCTTGCCCGGGTGGCAGCCAACCTCACCGAGCATTGGCCGGTCGACCGCTTAGCAGGAGAAGCCGGCCTGTCAAGACGAACCTTCGCCGCCGCCTTCAAAGGTGCCAAGGGAATGTCCGTTCACCAGTACATTCTGCGGCTGCGCGCCGACCACGCCGCGGCGCTGCTGCGCGAAACCAAACTGCCCTTCGCCGAGGTGGCGCTGCAGAGCGGCTTCGCCAATCAGGCACATATGACGCGTGCGATGAATCGATTGACACGACAGACCCCGGGCCGAATCCGCGGGACCAACTGATGCCGCGCAACGAATTTCGCTCGCGCGAAGCGCTTTCGGCAACGCCCCCGTGGTTGCAACGAAAGGCCAAAGATGTTGCCCGACAACACAAGTAACACGTCAGCCCGGCAACCTTCCGCGCCGATACCCGTCATCGATATGTGGGCGCCGATCGTGCCGTCCGCTGAGATCATCGATGACCTTCGCGCCGGGTTTCCCGCCGAACAACTTCAGTACCTCGAAGTGTTCACCAAAAGACAGGTCAGCGCCGAACAGTTCAACGCCTACGCCGAGTCGCTGCGCCGCAGCGACGACGCCATTCTTGCCGAGCTCGACGCCGCGGGCATCGGTCGCGCGCTGATCACCGGATTCGACGAACACTCCACCTGCGGCGTCACTTTCGTGCACAACGAATCGGTGGCCGCGCTCGCCGCCCGTCATCCCGAGCGGTTCATCCCCTTCGCCGGCGTGGACATCATGGGCGGCAACGCGGCGCTGGACCAACTGGAGCACTGGATTACCGATCGGGGGTTCCGCGGCCTGAGTCTGCGACCGTTCATGATCGGTCGACCGGCATCCGACCCGGCCTACTTCCCCTACTACGCGAAGTGCGTCGAACTCGGGATTCCGCTGAGTATCCACACCTCCGCCAACTGGACCCGGACCCGCCCCAGCGAGCTTGGCCACCCCAGCCACATCGACCAGGTCGCGTGCCGCTTCCCTGAGCTGACCATCCTGATGAGCCACGGCGGATACCCCTGGGTCCTCGAGGCGTGCATGATCGCCTGGAAACACCCGAACGTCTACCTCGAGCTGGGCGCGCACCGGCCCAAGTACTTCGCCGCACCCGGCGCCGGCTGGGACGCGCTCTTGCGATTCGGGCACAGCACCATCCGCGACAAGATCCTCTACGGCACCGGCGCGTTCCTCATCAACCGTCCCTACCAACAGCTCTGCGACGAGATGCGCGGACTTCCGCTGGACCGGCAAACCCTCGAACACTGGCTCTGGCGCAACGCCGCACGACTGCTCAACATCGCCGACGGCGACTGAGCCCGCGCACTCGTCCTCGGCGGCGGGCCCGCACCAGCGCCTTGGCCAGCGGCGCCAGGGCACGCAGCCGCGCTCGTCGTGAGCTGGAGAACAGCACCGGCAGCGCCGCGAGTAGCGCGTCGTAGCTGCCGCGGCGATAGGGGTACCAGTAGAACGCGTGGCGCAGGTGCAGCCGTTCTTCGGAGACATGCAGCTCGTCGACCATCTCCAGTAGCCCGCGCTCGCCGCGCGTGAAGCCCAGCCCGCTGGCGCCCTGCCCGCCCCACGGCGTCTCGATCGAAGTCGCGCCGGCGACCGCGTCGTTGTGCAGCACGACGCTGGCGCGCACCCGGCGGGCCGCGACGTCGGGTCGGTGATCGACGCGGGCCAGCGCGAGCTGGTTGCCGCCCATGTGCAGGATGCCGTCGACCGCGGCGCCCGGGTGCTCACCGGCGGCCGGGCCCGCGACGACCTGCCCGGCACCTCGTTCGAGCCGACCGTGCTCGTCGACGTGCCCCGCGATGCCCGCATCCTGCGCGAGGAGACCTTCGGGCCGGTGCTGCCGATCGTCCGCGTCCGCGACGCCGACGACGCGGTCGCGCTGGCCAACGCCACCGAATTCGGCCTGACCGCCTCGATCTGGACCCGCAGCCGCACCGACGCGATGCAGCTGGTCGTCGGGGCCGAGCCGCAGCGCGTCGGTGCGGGCGACGATCCGCTCGGTCAGAGCTTCGGCGACCTCGTCGACGGCGAGCACCCGCTCGACGCTGGCGCAGATCTGGCCGGCGTTGGCGAATGCGCCCCACACGATGCAGTCGGCGGCCTGATCGAGGTCGGCGTCGGCCAGCACGATCGCCGGGTCCTTGCCGCCGAGTTCGAGCGTGCACGGGATCAGCCGCTCGCCGCAGCGTGCCGCGATGCGCCGGCCGGTAGCCACCGAGCCGGTGAACGACACCCGGTCCACATCGGCGTCGACCAGTGCCCCGCCGGTGGCGCCGGGACCCTGGACCACCTCCAGCACGCCGGCCGGCAGCCCGCCGGCGCGGAACAGCTCGGCGATCAGCTCGCCACTTGCCGGGGTTTTCTCGCTGGGCTTGAGCACCACGGTGTTGCCCGCGACCAGGGCCGGGATCGTCGGCCAGAGCGCCAGCGCCATCGGGTAGTTCCACGGCGCGATTGCTGCGACCATCCCGCACGGCACCTTGAGCACGTGGCTGACCCGGTGCGGGAACAGCCGCGGTCGCAGCGTCTGCGGCTTGAGCAGCCTTGGTGCGTGGGCGCAGTAGTAGCGCAGCGTCTCCAGCACCGCGAGCACCTCACCCTGCAATGCCTCGGCGCGGATCTTGCCGTTCTCGGCCGCGATGCGGCCGGCGACCTCGTCGGCGCGATCGATCAGCACGTCTCCGACGCGGCGCAGGATCGCGATCCGCTCGTCCAGGCCGAGGTCCGCCCAACCGCGCTGGGAGGCGCGGGCCCGCGCGACGGCGGCGGCGACGGCGCCGGCGTCGGCGACGGGCAGGTCGGCGAGCACATGGCCCTGATGGTCGGTGGAGACCAGGCGGTCGGCGGTCAGCGTGGCACTCATCGCTACTCCTTGGTGGAACGACGGGACGGTTGGCGACGAACTCGCGGTCGGTGAGCAGGCCGACGCACAGCGCGCCTCACGTGGGCATCAACTCCCGCGCGGCACTGGTCAGGCCGTCCATCAGCACCGGCAGGTCGGGGACCGCTTCGGCGTCGGCGTTGACGCCGAGCTCAACGTGCCCGTTGTAGGAGACCAGGACGAATACCACGGCGTTACGCCGGGGGCGCGGTGATGAAGCTCATCCGCTATGCCGATGACTTCGTCGTTCTCGTCCGCGGACCCCGCCAAGAGGCCGACGCGTTGTTCGGCGAAGTGGCCACAGTGCTGGCTCCGATGGGCTTGCGCCTGTCGGAGGAAAAGACCCACCTCACCCATATCGACGACGGGTTCGACTTCCTGGGCTGGCGCATCCAGCGCCGAGCCTGGCAAGGACGCGGCGGGCTCAAGAAAACGGTCTACACCTACCCCTCGAAGAAATCACTTTCTTCGATCAAGGACAAGATCCGTGTCTTGACCCGCCGGAACGCTCATCGCACGCTCGCAGACCTGCTGCGTCGGCTCAACCCGGCCATCAGAAGCTGGTGCACGTACTTCCAGCACGGGGTTTCCAAACGAACCTTCTCCTACGTCGACCATTTCGCCTTCTGGCGCATCGTCGGCTGGCTGAAGAAACGCCACCCCAAACTTAACGTGCACACCGTGATCCGCCGCTACCTGCCCAGATGGCACATCGCGGCCGACGGCATCGAGTTCTTCCGCGCACCCACGGTCCCCGTGACCAGGTACCGCTACCGAGGAACCCGCATCCCGAACCCATGGACGAGCATCCCCGCGGCATAAATCAAATGGAGAGCCGGATGCTCAGGAATGGGCACGTCCGGTTCGGAGGGCGGGCCGGGGAAACCCACCAGCTGCAAGGCCGGCAGGGCGCCCCGGTCCGACCCCTACACGTTCGTGCCGACCTGGGCCGGCGTCGCTTATGTGTGTTTCATCGTTGATGCGTTCTCGCGGATGATCGTCGGCTGGCGGGTTGCCTCCCACATGCGCACCACCATGGTGCTCGACGCCCTGGAGATGGCCCACTGGAACCGAGGCAACCTGTTGGCGGGCTTGACATGTCACTCCGATGCAGGATCGCAGTTCACCTCCATCCGCTACGGTGAACGGCTCGCCGAGATCGGCGCGGTCCCCTCTATAGGCTCGATCGGGGACAGCTTCGACAACGCTCTCGCGGAGACGGTGAACGGCTACTACAAGGCTGAGCTGATCTACGGTCCGGCGCGCTGCGGTCCATGGAAGACGGTCGAGGACGTCGAACTGGCCACCCTGGGCTGGGTGTACTGGCACAACACGAACCGCCTACACGGCTACCTCAGAGACATCCCGCCGGCCGAGTTCGAAGCCGCGTTCTACGATGCACGACAGACCGACCAATCCCTGGTCGAAATCCAATGAGCCGAGCCTCCGGCAGTACCAGGGCGTTTCAGTGGTGGCGATTCCGGCCGTCGCGGTGATGATAATGGCGGCCACTTCGTGTTCGACCCCGAGCAGTTGAGTGGTGCGTTGGCGGATGTCGGCGGCAAATGCTTGGGCTTGGGCTTGACGAGCCGCCTGTTCTGCGATGGTGCGGTTGGTTCGGGTATCGGTGAACCGAGAAGTCTTCTCCGACAGCAAAACCCGCGTTGTGGGCGTCATCAACGGCATGGAGGACCCTGCGCTGCGCGGTGCCGATGGTGCCGGCACAATCACGGGCGGTCTTGGCAGCTTGGCGGAGTTGGTCGGCTTTGGCGCTCACGACCGCGAAGTCAGCACCGTTCGCTCCCCTAGCTCCTAGCGCATCACCACCGGCGCCTTCCCACACCAGCATGTGGGATTGATTACGCATCTGCAGGAATACGTCTTCCCACTGATCGGTCGGGGTTGGTCCATTAGCTGGCTGCCTCGATCAGATGCTCGGTGCTCCACGCCCGGACTTGAGAAAGAGTCGGCACTACTCACTCCAACCGCGCTGCCACTGCTGCCATCTCGGCCGCCGCAGTTGTTTCGTTGCTGACATACCCCATAGCACCGGCCTCCGCCGCGCTAGCTGTCGCATGGGTGGTCAACGCCGCGGAGGCCGCGTCAACTGCTTCGTGGGCACTGCCCACCGCAGCCGTGTTGGGTTGAAACGGCGGCCCCGGTGACGGCGGTTCTAGTACCGCAAGTTCAGTGTTTCGCTTACTCCATTGGCCGGCCGTGCTTGGCAGCTGTTGGACATCGATCCGCAGCTGACCCGGCTCCATCCTGAGGAAGTGTAATGGCGAGACTCGGGGGAGCAACTGATCGCCTGCAAGCCGAGCTGGCTGCAGTTGGCCGCGAATTTCGACGACGGCGACGCCACCCGGAAGCCGGCGCTCAGCGCCAGCCGGAGTCCGCCGCCGATGGCGGCACCGTGGATGGCCGCGACAACCGGCTTGCGCGCCCGGAACAACCGGATGGCCTGAGTGTAGGGCTCGCCGGAGGATGAGCGGTTCGACGCAGGGCGAGAGAAGTCGGCGCCGGCGCAGAAGTGCTTGCCCTGCGCACACAGCACGATCGCTCGGCAGTCGAGGTCGTCGTCGAGTCGCTGGTGGGCGTCGGCCAGGCCGCTGACCAGTTCGACATCGAAGAAGTTGTTCGGCGGCCGGTGCATCTCCACGACGGCAACGTGGTCCGCGAGTTCGACCGTCACGTCGTTCACAACCGCCCTAACAGTTCGCGGACCGCAGCGTTGAAGGTGTCGGGCTGGTCCATGTTCGCCGCGTGACCGGCTTCGTCGATGACCAACTTGTGGGAGTTGGGGATGTGGCGGTGCATGTAGTCGGCCCCGGCCAGAAAGTCCGTGTCTTGAGCTCCCACCACCACCAGGGTCGGCACCGCGATCGTGTCCAGTGATTCGATCACGCGGGCGTCGTGTTGGGCCATCGCGCCCCGGGCGGCACGAGGCAGCCCCTCGGGATGCTCATGCACCGCTCGGGCGACCTCGGGTGACAACTGCAGCGGCTGTTCGCCGCGCTCAAGCCGCTGGGCGACTTTCTCCACCCAGTCGTTCCATTTGTTGCGGGCGGCGTCGTTGCGGTAGCCGGGCCCGGTGTCGACCAGCAGCAGCGCGGCCACCCGTTGCGGATACGCCAGATGGAACGCCAGGCACAGGTAGCCGCCCAAGGACATCCCGCCCAGCGCGGCCCGCCCCGCCCCCGCGGCGTCCAGAATCGCGGCCATGTCCGCGACGCTGACGTCCCGGCCATAGCAGGCCATGTCCTCGTGTGCGTCGCTGCTGCCGTGCCCGCGCTGGTCCCAGACGATCACGGGGCGGTCAGCCGAGAGCGCGTCGATATTGCGATCCCACATTCCGGCCGTGGCGCCGAAGCCATGGGTGAGTAGCAGCGGAACCCCGGGCGCGCTCGGATTGTGCACCCCGAACGCCAGCTCGACGCCGTCCGGACGCGTCAGTCGGTCCATGTCAGGCCCCGAACTGGATCGCTGGACAGCGTGTCGGGACCGGCCGCCAGCAGCGACTGCCCGAGCCGGGCGGCCCAGCACCGGGGCCGCGTTCTTGATCGGACGCGGTCACGCCGCGCAGAGGTGTCGAGCACGGACGCAATCGTCTCAGTCGTCGATGTGCAGCGCTTGGGTGGGGCAGTCCATGCAGGCTTGTTCCCTCTGGTCGCGCCGGTCTGGGGGAGGGTGCTCTTCAAGGATCCTCAGCGCGCCGTCGTCGGCGCCGAATAGTGCCGACGGAGGAGCCCACCAAATAATATGTTGGACGATCAACATAGGAATGCTAGAGTGCGGGTCACGTCACGCAGCAAGGAGACCCGACGTTGACCGACGCCGCCGCACCCGAATCCGCCCCCGCGCCCGGCAGCCTGGAGTTTCTCGCCGATGCCGATCCCGATGCGATGGCGATCACGGACGGCGAGCGGTCACTGACCCGCGGCGACTGGGAGCGCCGGGCCAGCGCGCTCGCGCGTGGCCTGGCCACCGAGTACGGCATCGGCGCCGGGTCACGGGTCGCGGTCAAGACCTACAACCGCGCCGAATACTTCGAAATCACCTTCGCACTGGCCAAACTGGGCGCGACCCCGGTGGCCGTCGGCTTCAAGCTGGCCCCGGCGGAGGTGCGCCACATCCTCGACGACTCCGGTGCCGCGTTGCTCGTCACCGACGACGGCGCCCTGGACGGCCTGCACCTCGGCGACGAGTACGAGGCACTGCTGCGGCGCCACACCGAGGGTCGGCGACCGCTGTCGGAGGCCAGCCCGGCCGCTGCCTCGATCGTGTACACATCGGGCACCACCGGGCGGCCCAAGGGCGCGGTGCGCGAATTCGACGCCGAGAAGATGGCCGCACTCGGTGAGACGATCGGCGACATGCTCGGACGACTGCGGTTCGCGCCCGGCGGCGTGCACCTGATGGTCTGCCCCAACTACCACGCCGCTCCGCCGTTCTACGCGAACTTCACGCTGGCCTTCGGTGGTCGGGTGGTCATCCAACCCCGTTTCGACCCCGAGGGCGCCCTCGCGCTTATCGCCGCCGAGCGGGTGACCAGCACGTTCATGGTGCCGACAATGCTGCACCGGATTGCCGCGTTGCCGCCGCACGTCCGCGAGCAATACGACATCTCCTCGCTGCGGGCGGTGATTTCCGGCGACGCCCCGTTCCCGGCCACGCTCAAGCGGCCGGTGATCGACGCGCTGGGCGACGACGTGCTCTTCGACATGTACGGCTCCACCGAGACCGGCAACGTGACACTGCTCGAACCCGCCGACCACGAGCGCAAGCCGGGCTCGGTCGGGCGGCCGCTCCGGGGTGTCGAGGTGCGCATCCTCGACCCCGACGGCGCACCGGTCGCCGCCGGCGAGCGCGGCGAGGTCTACATTGCCAGCCCGATGACCGTCTCGGGCTACCACGGCAACCCGGAAGCCACCGCGGCGTCACTGCGCGACGGCTTCTTCACCGTCGGCGACATCGGCTACCTCGACGACGACGGCTACCTCTACATCGTCGACCGGATCAAGGACACGATCATCGCCGGCGGCGTCGACATCTAACCAACCGAGGTCGAGGAAGTGTTGCGCGAGCATCCCGGCGTGTTCGACGTCGCCGTCATCGGCGTCCCGGACGACGACCTGGGTGAGCAGGTACACGCCGTGGTGCAACCCGAGCCGGGCCGCACCGTCGGCGACGACGAGCTGCTGACGCTCGCCGGGCAGCGCCTGGCCAAGTACGAGTGGCCCCGCTCGTTCTCCCATATCGACGAGTTGCCCCGTAACCCGTTCGGCAAGGTGCTGAAGAAGGAACTGCGCGCTCCCTACTGGCAGACCGCCGGGCGGGAGATCTGATGGCCCGCGTCACCGGTTTCGTCGTCGGGTACCTCAGCGCGCCGGCCGGCATGTGGCGCTTGGGCGACCCGCTCGATGTGACTGTCAGCATTCCGGTGCCGGTCTACCTGATCGAGGCGAACGGCCAGCGCGTCCTTGTCGACACCGGTCTGCACCCCAAGGCGGGGGTGGAGCGCTACGGGCCTGCGGCGGAGTTGCTGGGCTGGGCGCCGCCGGCCGCCGCCGGACGTCGACCCGACCGTCATCGTGCTGGCCCACCTGCACTTCGACCACGCCGGGAATCTCGACGCGTTTCCCGGGGTAGACGTGGTCGTCCAGCGCGCCGAGTGGGAGGCCGCGCAGGGTGGGAGCAACGCCGACGCTGCGTATGCACAGGTGGATTACGCCGACGTCAGCCCGCGACTCGTCGACGGCGAGCACGATCTGTTGGGTGACGGCAGCGTCATCTTGTGTCCGACGTATGGCCATACGCCGGGTCATCAGTCGGTGAGGGTGCGCCTCGACGACGGTCGCCGCGTGATCATCGCCGGGGATGCGTGCTACTTTCCGGAAAACCTCGACACGGAGGCCGCTCCGCCCTACGGCTGGGACCGGCGCCGCGAGGTCGCGTCGCTCCGTTGGCTGCGAGACCGACGCGACGTCGGCGATGTGGTACTGACCGGGCACGACCCGACCGCAGGGACCTTCTGCGGCTGAGGATCCGCATCGCCGAGGGGTCCGAACTCCGCGGCTTTATCGAAGTTCGGCAATCACATTCGCGAAGTTGTCGATGTGGTTGTCCTGCACGGTGAAGTGGGTCACCCCGTATTTCTCGCGGTGGCCCAACAGTTTCTCGGCCATCTCGCGTGGTGATCCGCTGAGCACCGAGTGCATGGCCAGCAACTGATCGTCGGACAGATCCGGGGCGTTGCGGCGCGCCAATGACACATCGGGGACGGTCTCGTCGGGACCCGGCACCGCGAGAATGACCAGGTTCAGTTCGAGCGCGCTGAACCGGTCACCCGCCGCGCTGCGGACGAAATCGATGCGCTCGGCCAATGGGTCCTCGACGTCGCGCACCCGGGCGCCGGTGAGTCCGACGATGTCGGCGTGCCGGGCGGCCAGGGTCATCACCCGGTCGCCGCTGCCGGCGATCATGATCGGGACCCGGGAGTGATGCTCGGCCAGGTATTCCGTCATATGTTGGAGATGGTCGACCCGTGCACCGGCGTTTGGATACGGCAACTCGGCGGCCTCGAATTCCTCTCGCACGTAACCGGTTCCGAGCCCCACCTCCAGGCGCCCGTCACTGATGATGTCCAGCGCACCGATGTCTCGGCTCAGCAGGGCCGGCTGGTAAAAACCCGCATTCAACACGTACATGCTCAGGCGGATCCGCTCGGTGACCATCGCCGCCGCCGTCAGCGTGGGAAACGGCGCGGCCGCCCCGAGATGGTCTGGTACGCAGAGCACATCGAATCCGACATCCTCGGCCCGCTTGGCTATTTCCACCAACGCCTCGCGCGACTTGAAATATCGGATGCTCAAACCGAAACGAAATTCCTTGTCCACCAGAGTGTCCCATCAACTCGAAAAAAACTGCCACGAACGCGCTGCCGCGGCCAACGCCCGGGCCAAGCCGGAAGTGACCGGCGACAGGCCGTCCGGACCCGGGAGGGCACTGCGCGGGCTCAAACCCCGGATCCGAACCGGCAGTTCCAGCTGTGTCCCCCCGTCCCGGACCCGGTTCACCGGGTTGTCCGGATGCAGACCTCTGAGCTCCGAGGGGATGGCGGCGAGGTCGGTAACCACCTGATACCCCGGCAGCCGGACGTGCCCGGCCACGTGCGCAGCCAGGGCGCGGTTCCATCCGCCGGCCAGCAGCTGCGTGCTGCGCCCGATCCGGCCGTAACCGTGCAGCGAGACGGCGACGTCGACGTGGTCGAGGAACGCGGCCAACTGAGCAGACTCAGCCGGATCGAACCGCGCCGACGGCAGGTGGTGCCGGTAGCGGTCAGGGTGGCGAAGCACATACACCGATGCGCCGGCGGCCTCGGCGGCACGTTCGGCGATCACGTCCGTCATCTGCTCGAGCCCGCCGCCGTGGATCGCCAGAAAGCCGAAGCGGGACCCCAACAGGCTGTACTCCACCATGCCCGGCTCGCTCAACAACTCTGAAAGAGATTGTGGCCCAGTACCATCGGAGGACGCCGGCAGCGGCCACCGGGTCGGATCCCAGCGGCGCAGAAAGTCGATCCAGCGTTGCGGCAGGCCGTGGTGGATGGCGCCGTCGATGATGCGCGACAGGTAACCCGGCCGGGGCGGACCGGGCGTCACCCGATGGTCGATGTACACCCACGCCGGCGACGGGCCCGAGTCGGTGTGCACCTTCAGTTGGTCCCGCCGATACCGCAGCGGCACTCCCTCGGCGCTGTCCAGGACGGTCAGGTCACGGTCGGAAAGCCGCCACAGCACGCCGTGCACTTCACCCCCCGTGCATGGTTCGACCGTGGCCACGCCGCGTTCGTTGATCAGCCAGTCGTGGTCGCCCAGCACCGCAGGACGCGGGTCAGCGGCATCCGGGCAGCGTAACGCCATCTGTCGCACACACAGGTTGGATCCGTATGCGAAGTAGAGGTGCCGGCGGACCGGCATTCAACCCGTCACAGTCAGATAGATCAGCGCCACGTTAAGCAGACTAATCAGCACCGCGACCGCCCAGCCAACGACGGACGTAGCGGGGTGGTTGGCGTCGTCGCCCATCAGGCTCCGGCTGGCAGTCAGGCGGATCAGTGGCAGGACGGCGAACGGAATGCCGAAGGACAGCACCACCTGAGAGAGCACCAGGGTCCGGGTGGGGTCGACGTTCAGTGCCAGCAGCGCCACCGCCGGGCCGAGCGTGACGAGGCGGCGCACCACCATCGGCACCGACCAGTGCAGCAACCCATGCATGATCATGGCGCCGGCGTAGGCGCCCACCGACGACGACGCCAGCCCTGATGCCAGCAACCCGATCGCGAACAGCACCGCGATCGCGGGTCCCAACGTGTCGCGCACCGCGCCGTAAGCATCGTCAATGGATGCCACATCTCCGTGGCCGCGCATGTTGTACGCGGCGACCAGCAGCATCGCGGCATTCACGCCGCCGGCGATCACCATGGCCCCCCCGACGTCCCAGCGGGTGATGCGCAGCAGCCGCCGCCGTGCAGGTCCCGGCTCGGGTTGCCCATGCCGATCGCGGGCCAGGCCGGAGTGCAGATAGACCGCGTGCGGCATGACGGTGGCGCCCAGAATGGCGGCGGCCAGCAACACACTTTCGGTCCCCTGGAACCGCGGCAACAGCCCTGACAGCACGTCCCCTGCCGGTGGCGTGGCGACGAAAAAGCTGGCGGTGAATCCGAGCGCGATCACCAGGAGCAGTCCGGTGATCATGGCCTCGAAAAGTCGTTGTCCGCGGCGGTCTTTGATCAGCAGCAGCACCAGCGAGATGGCTCCGGTGATCAGCCCGCCGAGCGGGAGCGGCAGCCCGAACAGGATGTGCAACGCGATGGCCCCGCCGATCACCTCGGCCACATCGGTGGAGATCGCCACGATCTCGGCCTGCGCCCAATAGGCCAGCCGGGCGGGGCGCCCCATACCGTGGGCGATCGCCTCGGGCAGCGAATGTCCGGTCACCAGGCCGAGTTTCGCCGACAGGTATTGCACCAGGCCGGCCATTATGTTTGCTAAGACGATGACCCACAGCAGCAGGTACCCGAATTTGGAGCCGGAGCTGACGTTGGCGGCAACGTTGCCGGGATCGACGTAGGCGATGGCTGCGACGAACGCAGGACCCAGCAGATACCAGCCCGCCTTGTTCGAGCCAGCGGTGTCCGGGACTTTGGTGTCCTGCGCCAATTCGTCGACCTATCCCTAACGTACGAAGTAAAAAGTTAGGCTAGCCGAAACCTTGCCGGACGCCCGCACCGGCCGTCAGCTGCGGTATTCGGGATTGGCGAAACTGGGTCGGCAGCCGGCATCCCATTGGGTGCGCTGATTACCGTCGGCCGGTATGCCTCCGTTGGCCTTCAGCAGCCGTGCGAGATGCAGAAGGTTGTAGGTCATAAATGATGTGTTCCGGTTGGTGAAGTCGTTCTCGGGGCCGCCCGATCCGGGGTCGAGGTAGGACGGCCCCGGGCCGGCCGGGCCGATCCAGCCTGCGTCGGCTTGAGGGGGAATCGTGTACCCCAGATGCTGCAAGCTGTAGAGGATGTTCATTGCGCAATGCTTGACGCCGTCTTCATTGCCGGTGATCAGGCATCCGCCCACGCGTCCGTAGTAGGCGTACTGTCCCTGGTCGTTGAGCAGATGCGAGCACGCATAGAGCCGCTCGATCACGCGTTTCATCACCGAGCTGTTGTCGCCCAGCCAGATCGGTCCGCAGAGCACCAGGATGTCTGCGGCCAGCACCCGTTCGTAGAGGGCCGGCCATTCGTCGGTCTCCCAACCGTGTTCGGTCATGTCCGGCCACACGCCGGTGGCGACGTCATGGTCGATCGCACGCAACGTGTCGACCTGGACGCCCTGTTCGCGCAAGATGTCGGCGCTGCGCTCGATCAGCCCCTCGGTGTGGCTGACTTCAGGGGAACGTTTGAGCGTCGCATTGATGTAAAGGGCGCGAAGGCCGTCGTCAGAAGTCAAGGTTGCGCACCTGCCGCTCGGAGGGGTGTTTCGCGCTGAGGATACGACGTCCCCGTGCGGCGGATTGCGGTGCCTAGTCGGCCGGGAGATATAAGCCCCGGCCGGGGATCAGAGGCAGATCCAGGGTGGTGCGGATCCCGGGCGGGGCAGCTACCACGGCGGGAATCGCGTTGACCACTCGCATCGCGGTGGCCACCAACCCCGCGTGGTTGTGATCGCCGTGGCGGCTGCTCAGGCAGATGTCCATGGCGTAGGAGGGTTCTCCGGTGATCTCGACCCGATAGGAACCGCCGGGTTGCGCGGGTTGCGGCCACTCCGGGCACAGGTCCTGACGCAGTCGGGTGATGTGTTCGAGAACTACGGCGGGCCGGCCGTCGACCATGCCCATCACCTCGAAGCGCAAGGCTGCGGCACTTCCCTCGGGAATGTGGCCGGAAGCTATGTCGAAGGCCTCTGGAGCCGGGACCCGGGCATACTTCTCGGTGACTCTGTCGAGCGAAATGTCAAGGCCCGCAGCAAGTTGCCGAACCACCGATCCCCAGGCCAGGCTCAGCACCCCGGGCTGTAGCAGCATCGGGGTCTCATCGAGCGGCTTGCCGAAACCCATCACGTCGAACATGACGACGGCGCTGTCGTAGGTCGCGTAGTCGACGATCTCCAGGCACCGCACCTGCTCGACGCTCTGACAGGTCCCGGCTAACGCCATCGGCAGCAGGTCATTGGCGAAGCCCGGGTCGATGCCACCGACGAACAGGCTCGAATTGCCTTCGCGCGCAGCATCTTCGATCGGTTTGATCAACTCCTCGGGCAGCACCTGCCACGGATACTGCAGGAAGACTGGGCCGCTGCCCACTATGTTGACACCTGCGGCGAGCACGCGGCGATAGTCTTCCAGCGCCTCGGGAAGGCGGTTGTCCGCCATCGCGTTGTAGACCGCGCACTGCGGTGCGGTGGCCAGAACGCCGTCGAGATCAGTGGATGCCAGCACGCCGGTAAGCTCCTGCAGGCCGGCGAGCTCAGCTGCATCCTTGCCGGCCTTGGCGTCCGAGGACACCCATACGCCGGTAAGCGCGAACTCCGGATTGGTGATCAGTGCTTTCAGGGAGTGGATCCCGACATTGCCGGTGCCGAGTTGAGCGACTCGTATTGCCATGGTCGGTTCCTCACAGGTCAGGTACGGGGATATCGAGGTTGGGGTAGGTGAGTCCGCCGTCGACCTCGAGTGTCTTCCCGGTCAGAAACCCACCGGCCGGCGACGCCAGATACACCGCGGCGGCGGCGATATCGATCGGATCACCGAGGCGGCGCAGCGGTGTCGCCCGCTCCATCGGAGCGCGCAGCTCCTCGTTGCCGGCCACCACGTCGAGCGCGGAGGTGAGAATCGAGCCCGGCGCGATGGCGTTGACCCGGATGCGCGGGCACAGGTCCAGCGCCGTCAAGCGGGTGTAGTGCGACAATGCCGCCTTTGCGGTTCCATAGGCCGCGAAGCCCCGGCCGGCCAACCGGCCGACCGCCGAGGTGATGTTGATGATGCTGCCCCCGCCGGAGTGCGCGAGCATCAGGGGGACGGCCGCGACGGTCAGGGCGTGGGCGGTGGCCACATTGAACGTAAAGGCGTCCTTGAGGTCCTTGGTGGAGGTGGTCAGCAGCGTGTTGGGCATCGTGCCCCCAACATTGTTGACGACGATGTCTAGTTTCCCGAAGGAGTCGACGGCCGCGCCCGCCAGTTGCGCCGTGTCCTCGGGATGTGCCAGGTCGGCGGTGACCACGTGCGCACGGCGTCCGGCTGCCCGGACCTGCTCGGCCACCTCGTCGAGCTGGGATTGGGTTCGTGACGAAATGACGACGTCGGCACCGGCTTCGGCGAAGGCCAATGCCATCGCCGCACCAAGGCCGCGACCGGCTCCGGTGATGACGGCCACCTTGTCGTCCAGACGGAACCTGTCGAGGATCACTGCGGCCTCGCTTCAGTTGTCGGCCGAAACGGCGGCGGTGTCCACCGTCCCGGAAGCGCTTTTGTAACAGGTTCTAGTTTGGCACACCGTCCGGGGAACATGACGGCAGGAGCCGTCAGATGGTCCCGCGCGGCATCAACCAACGATGCTGACAGGTCAGAACGGTTGTGGTGAAACCGCTATTCAACACCGGTAAACATGAGTGGCGAGCCCGTCAAATGGTGCGACGCCTAGGCCGGAAATGGCTGCAGTCGCCGGGCAGGCTGCGCCACGACGCTGAAATGCGTTCAACCACATGGTGTTTTGTCTGGACCGTTCCCCGAAGTCGCGGTTGGGGCGGCGAACGCACCGGAAGAGAGAGCGTGGCAACGCTTTCGTCGACTCTTTCACCGCCCGTTACCTGTTGTTAATGTAGCGGCAAGGGAGTGAGTAAAGGGTCTGGTCGGACTATGCCGTAGCGGAGGGGCGGCGGTTAGTATGTTTCATCTCAACCGATAGGAACTGATTTGCAACTCAACCGATTTGGTGCGGCGCTCGGTGTCCTGGCTTCAGGCGCACTGGTTCTGTCTGCGTGTGGTAGCGACAACAACAACGCAAGTGGGGGCGGCCAGGGAACGTCGGGCGGCTCGTCGGGCAGCGTGAGTTGCGGCGGCAAGAAGACGCTGAAGGCCAGTGGATCCACCGCGCAGGCCAACGCCATGACCCGGTTCGTCAAAGCGTTCGAATCCGCCTGCCCAGGGCAAACGCTGAACTACACCGGCAACGGATCCGGCGCGGGTATCAGCGAATTCAACGGCAATCAAACCGATTTCGGCGGGTCTGACTCGCCGCTGAGCAAGGACGAGGCAGCCGCGGCGCAGAAGCGCTGCGGTGACGCGCCGGCCTGGAATCTGCCGGTGGTGTTCGGCCCCATTGCGGTCACGTACAACATCGGCGGCGTCAGCTCGCTGAACCTGGACGGGACGACCCTGGCCAAGATCTTCAGCGGCGCCATCACCACCTGGGACGACCCGGCGATCGCGGCGGTCAACTCCGGCACCAATCTGCCGGCCACGCCCATCCACGTCGTGTTCCGCAGCGACGAGTCCGGAACCACGGACAACTTCCAGCGCTACCTTGACGCAGCATCCAATGGCGCCTGGGGTAAGGGCACCGGCAAGGCCTTCAAGGGCGGCGTCGGCGAGGGCGCCAAGGGCAACGACGGCACCTCAGCGGCGATCAAGAACACCGAAGGCTCGATCACCTACAACGAGTGGTCGTTCGCCCAGGGACAGCGGCTGAATATGGCGAAGATCATCACGTCGGCCGGACCGGAGCCCGTTGCCATCGGCACCGACTCGGTGGGCAAGACGATCGCGGGCGCCACGATCGCCGGGCAGGGCAACGATCTGGTGCTCGACACGCTCTCGTTCTACCGGCCCACCCAGCCTGGTTCGTACCCGATCGTGCTGGCCACCTACGAGATCGTCTGCTCGAAGTATCCGGATGCCCAGGTCGGGACGGCCGTGAAGGCTTTCCTGCAGTCGACCATCGGCGGCGGCCAGAATGGGTTGGGTGACAACGGTTACGTTCCCATTCCGGACTCGTTCAAGTCGCGGTTGTCGACCGCGGTCAACGCGATCTCCTGATCTGAGGCTTACGTGGTCAAAGCCCCGCTAGCAAAGCACGCGCTGGCGGAGGTAGACGCGCGCGCGGCGCGGCGGGCGGATCGCCTGTTCCGGCTGATCGCTTCGGCGGCAGGATCCACCATCGTCGTGGCGATCCTGCTGATCGCGGTGTTCTTGCTGATCAAGGCGATCCCTTCGCTGCAGGCCAACCACGCCAACTTTTTCACCAGCGCGCAGTTCGACACGTCCTTCGACGACAAGCTGGCGTTCGGCATTCGCGACCTTTTGATGGTCACGGTGCTCAGTTCGGTCAGTGCCCTGGCCCTGGCGGTGCCGATCGCCGTGGGTATCGCCGTGTTCATCACCCAGTACGCGCCCAAGCGGCTGGCCCGTCCGTTCGGGGCGATGGTCGATCTGCTGGCGGCGGTGCCGTCGATCATCTTCGGGTTGTGGGGCATCTTCGTGCTGGCGCCGAAGCTGCTGCCGCTGGCGACCTTCCTCAACCACAACCTGGGCGGGCTGTTCCTGTTCAAGAGCGGCAACGTCTCGCTGGCTGGTGGCGGCACGATCTTCACCGCGAGCATCGTGCTGGCGGTGATGATCCTGCCGATCGTCACCTCGGTGTCGCGAGAAGTGTTCCGGCAGACCCCGCCCATGCAGATTGAGGCCGCACAGGCACTCGGTGCGACGAAGTGGGAGGTGGTGCGGATGACCGTGCTGCCGTTCGGTCGCAGTGGTGTGGTGGCCGCGTCCATGCTGGGTCTGGGACGTGCGCTGGGTGAGACCGTGGCCGTGCTGATCATTCTGCGGTCGGCCGCCAGGCCGGGAAACTGGTCGCTGTTCGACGGCGGCTACACGTTCGCCTCCAAAATCGCCTCAGCCGCTTCGGAATTCAGTGAGCCGCTGCCCACCGGGGCGTATATCTCGGCAGGCTTCGCGTTGTTCGTGCTGACGTTCATGGTCAACGCCGCGGCCCGGGCGATTGCCGGCGGAAAGGTCAACGGATGAGCCAGCTGAGTGCGACTGCGCTGGAGCAGCCGGTGAAGGTCGTGGTGTTTCGGCGGCTGAGCATGGCCCGCCGCGTCAAGAACAACCTCGCGACCATCTGCTTTTTTGCCTGTTTCCTCATCGCGCTGGTCCCGCTGGTATGGCTGCTGGCGGTGGTGATCGCCCGCGGCTGGCATGCGGTCGTCCAGATGGACTGGTGGACGCACTCCCTGCGGGGCGTGCTGCCGGAGGAGTTCACCGGCGGCGTCTACCAGGCGTTGTACGGGACGGTTGTGCAGGCGGGTGTTGCGGCAGTGATCGCGGTGCCGCTGGGATTGATGACCGCGGTGTATCTGGTCGAATACGGGACCAGTCGACTGGCGCGGGTGACCACTTTCATGGTCGACGTCCTGGCCGGGGTGCCCTCGATCGTGGCCGCGCTGTTCATCTTCAGTCTGTGGATCGCCACACTCGGATTTCAGCAGAGTGCGTTTGCGGTGTCCCTGGCGCTGGTCCTGCTGATGTTGCCGGTGGTGGTGCGCTCCACCGAGGAGATGTTGCGGCTGGTGCCCGACGAGTTGCGGGAAGCCAGTTACGCGCTGGGCGTTCCGAAGTGGAAGACGATCGTGCGGATCGTCGGGCCGATCGCGACGCCCGGCATCATCTCCGGGGTATTGCTGGCCGTGGCGCGCGTGATCGGCGAGACCGCCCCGGTGCTGGTGCTGGTCGGGTACAGCCGTTCGATCAACTACGACATCTTCAACGGCAATATGGCGTCGCTGCCGTTGCTGATCTATACCGAACTGACCAACCCGGAACACGCCGGTTTCCTGCGTGTCTGGGGAGCCGCGCTCACCCTGATCATCATTGTGGCGCTGATCAATCTGATCGCCGCAGGGATCAAGTTCGTTGCGACGCGGGGCTTCACCTACGGTGCAATGAAGGCGATGACCCGGTTATTCGTGAGCTTCTCGCGCAGTTAGCCCCAATTCCGCTCACGACCCCGGCGGAAGGCGCAATACCCTGCCGTTGCCACGGTCGGCGACGTACACGTTCCCCTTTTTGTCCACCGCCACCGACAGTGGAGTGTTCAAACCGTTGAATGGCAGTTGCACCGAAGCGGTAGCTCCCGCGGGCAACTTCGCCACCACGTTGTTATCGTGCTCGGTGACATAGACGTTGCCCCCGCTGTCGACCGTGATGCCCCAGGGCGCGCTGATGCCGGTGAACGGCAACACCGTCTGGTTGCTGGTCCCGGCATCGAGCATCAGCACGCGGTTGTTGTCGGTGTCAGTGACGTAGATATTGCCCTGACCGTCGACCGCCACTCCGTCGGGATTCTTCAGGCCGTTGAACGGCAGATCGGTCTGCGTGTTACTGCCGGCGGCCAACTTGACCACCCGGTTGTTCCCGCGGTCGGCGACGTAGACGTTGCCCTGCGGGTCCACCGCGACACCTTCGGGGTAATTGAGGCCATTGAACGGCAGCACGAGCTGGTTGTTCGACCCGCCCGCCAGAGCCACCACCCGGTTGTTGAAGTCGCTGACGTAGATCTTGCCGGCGCCGTCCACGGCGATGCCCTGCGGCTCGTAAAGACCGTTGAACGGCTTCACCGTCGGCGACGAGGACCCTTCCGGCAACGCCACCACCCGGCCGTACATCGTCTGATTGGTGACGTAGACGGTGCCGCTGCCGTCGACCGCGACCCCGCCCGGAGCGAAGCGGAAGTTCAGCCCGTTGAACGGCAGCACCTGCTGTCCCGTCGCGTTTTGCGTACCCGCCCCGCCTCCGTGGGACCGGGTGAGCAGAAATGCGGTGGCGGCGATCACGACCAGCAGGACGGCGGCTGCGGCGGCGCCGAGGATCAATGCCTTGCGTGACTTGCGTGGTGGCGGTGGTGGCGCCGTGGCATGCGGCTGCGACGGCTGGTGGTGAGGCGGCGCACCCATGGGCACGGGCCCGGAGGGCGAGACACCGGGATTGCCGGCCCACGCGGCGGCGGAGACCGGCGCGGCCTGCGTGAACTGGTCGGAGTTGGTGCCGGGCCGCTCACGCCATCCAGCGGCTTTGGACGACACCGGCTGGACCATCGTCTGGTCGCCGCTTGGGAACTGCGGAACGGGCGCTCGCACGGTTGGGCTGCTCGGGTACGAGCCGGAACCGCCTTGGCTCGGCCAGCCACCGGCGCCCGGATCCACCGCGGGAAGCATCAGTGTCTCGTTGTCCCCGTGGCGCAGGATGGAGGCCTCCTGGCGCTGCTCGGGTGTGCTGAGCGCCTCGTGCGCGGCCAAAGCCAGATCCCCGGCGGTCACGTAGCGCTCGTTGGGGTTCTTGGCCATGCCTTTGGCGATCACGTGGTCAAGCGCCGCGGGGACGCGGCCGGGTCGGATCACGCTGGGCCGCGGGACGGGTTCCATCAGATGCGATGCGATGAGTCGCTCGACGCTGTCGGCCCGGTAGGGCGGCGCGCCGGTCAAACACTCGCCCAGCACGCAGGCCAATGCGTAGATGTCGGCCCGGTAGGTGACGTCGTCGCCGGTGAAGCGTTCCGGAGCCATGTAGTTGTAGGTGCCTACGGCCATGCCGCTCTGCGTCAGATTCGGGTCGTGGGCGGCGCGGGCGATGCCGAAGTCCACCAGATAAGCGAAATCGTTCTGGGCGACCAGGATGTTCTCGGGTTTGACGTCGCGGTGGGTGATGCCGCTGGCGTGCGCGGCGTCCAGCGCTGCCGCCACTTGCCGGATGATCGCCACCGTCCGGGCTGGGGAGAGCGGCCCGAATTGTGTCAGCATGGAACGCAGCGACACCCCGTCGATCAGGCGCATCTCCACGAAGAAGTGTCCGTCGAGTTCGCCGTAGTCGTGGATCGGCACGATGTGCGGCTCGTTCAGCCGACCGGCGATATCGGCCTCCCGCTGCATCCGGGAGCGGAACACCGGGTTGTTGGAGTATCGCGTGGAAATCAACTTGAGCGCGACCACCCGGTGCTTGCGGGTGTCCTCGGCTTCGTAGACTTCGCCCATCCCGCCCCGGCCGATCAAACGCACCAACTGGTAGGGCCCAAAGCGTGACCCCACCCGCGACTCCGACCCGGTGTTGGTCACTGTGGATGCTCCCTTCGCCCGGCAGCCGCCACCGGCACCGCCGCGCCATAACTGATGGTTAACACACGGTAAATCCTCCCGGAGGAGGCACACAACAAAATCCGGCGACTCGGAATGAATTTTCAATCACGACTGAGTAACGGAAGCCGGCGCGCACCATCGTTTCGTCTCCATAGCTCATACGCGCCGAAATCCGTTGGTGGCCAAAGGCAGTCATGGCCGGCGGTGGAACCGACGGCGTCGCAATGCGTCCGGCTACCGGACGGTCACGCGATGGCGTTGACGACCGGGACCAGTTTCGATTGAAAAGGATTCGGCAGCGGGATGTATCCGTACTCGTCCAAACCGATCTGGCCGTCGCCAATTGTGGCTTGCATGAAGGCCTTTACCGCCTGACCGGTCGGAGTGTCCGGATATTTCGAGCAGACGACCTCGTAGGTGACCAACACGATCGGGTAGGCGCCGGCCTGCGTCGGCTTGTAGAACGACGAGGTGTCGACGATCAGGTCGTTGGCGTCGCTCCCGGCCTTGAAGGTGGCCCCCGCGATCGTCTTGCCCACCGTCTCGGCGCTGATCGACACCGCCTGCGGCCCGGCCGAGGTGATGATCTGAGCCATGTTCAACTGGTGGCCCACGGCGAACGACCATTCGTTGTAGGTGATCGACCCGTCGGTTCGTTTCATGGCCTGCGACGTACCGTCGTTGCCGGCGGCACCTTCGCCAACCCCGCCGTTGAACGCCTGCCCGGTGCCTTTGCCCCAAGCGCCATTGGATGCCGCGTCCAGATACCGCTGAAAGTTGTCCGTGGTGCCGGATTGATCGCTGCGGAAGACGACGTGGATGGGGGTGGGGGGCAGGTTCGTACTTTGATTGAGCGCCTTGATGGCGGGGTCGTCCCACCTGGTGATGGCGCCATTGAAGATCCTGGCGACGGTGGAGCCGTCGAGACTCATCGAATTGATGCCGTTGATGTTGTACGTAACGGCGATCGGGCCGAAGACGACCGGAATGTCCCAGGCCGGTGAGCCGCACCGCTCGCGTGCCCGGTCGGGTTCGCCCTTGTCGGGGTTCATCGGGGAGTCGGAGCCGGCGAAGTCGGTTTCGCTGCCGAGGAATGCTTTCATGCCCGCACCTGAGCCGTTGGCGGCGTAGTCCAGGGTGTGGCCGGGGCAGGCGTGGATATAGGCGTAGACGAACTGTTCCATCGCGTTCTTCTGTGCGGTCGAGCCGCCGGCGAGGATCTTCTTCTTGCCGCCGCAGTTCACCGGGACGACGGGCGCGGCACTCGATGACGACGACGCCGATTTCCCGGAATTGCCGCCACAACCCGACAGCACGAGAGCGCTGACAACCAGAAGGCTGAGGGCGACGCCAGATCGGGTGAACTTCACGGCAACTCCTGACTCGGTGCTCATTTGCTGGTGGCTTTGGTGGCGGCCTTTTTAGCCGGAGCTTTCTTGGCCGGAGCCTTCTTGGCCGTTGTGGCGGGCGTCTTCTTCGCGGGCTCCTTCTTCGCGGGCTCCTTCTTGGCGCCCGAGCGGGCCTTCACGCTGGCCTCCAGTTTGGCGAGCAGATCGGAGACGTCTTCGGTCTCGTCGAGTTCGGTCGGCTGCTCTTCGACCGTAAACGCTTCTCCGCCTTCGAGTTTGGCGTCCACCAGTTCCTGCAACTGCTCCTGGTAGGTGTCGTGGTACCGGTCCGGGTCGAAGTCGTCGGCCATCGACTCCACCACCTGGCCGGCCATTTTCAGCTCGGCCGGCTTGATCTCCACCTCTTTGTCCAGCACCGGGAAATCGGGGTCGCGGATCTCGTCCGGCCACAGCAATGTGTGAATCACCATGACGTCACGCTTGCCGAAATCCTTGACCCGCAACGCAGCCAACCGGGTCTTGTTGCGCAGCGAGAAGTGCACGATGGCCATCCGGTCCGTCTCGGCGAGCGTCTTGGCCAGAAGCACATAGGATTTCGAGGACTTCGAATCGGGCTCCAGGAAGTAGCTGCGGTCGAACAGCATCGGGTCTACCTCACTGGCCGGGACGAACTCCAGTACCTCGATTTCGCGGCTGCGTTCTTCGGGCAGGGTGGCGATGTCGTCGTCGGTGATGATCACACTCTTGCCGTCGTCGGACTCGAACGCGCGGGCGATGTGGCTGTGTTCGACGACCTCTCCACACACCTCGCACACACGCTTGTAGCGAATGCGGCCATTGTCCTTGTCGTGCACCTGGTGGAACTTGATGTCGTGGTCCTGGGTGGCGCTGTACACCTTGACCGGCACATTCACGAGCCCGAAAGCGATCGAGCCCTTCCAGATGGAGCGCATTTTGTCAGTATGCCCCGTGGGCATGCCGGTAACCGGGTGAAACTCGTGAGCGAAACGCGCTCGCCTGCAGCGCGGCCCGGTCCGGTAGGTCAGCACCGGCATGGGAGACCGTCAGGGCGGACGTGGTGGCGCCGACATCGAGTGCTGCCCTGAGCGTGTCGAGTCCGATCCCGCGCAGCTGCTCGCGCCGCTCTGCGCCAAGCAGGCCGAGCCCCCAGAGGGCGTCGAGCAGTCCGACCATGAACGCGTCGCCGGCGCCGACGGTGTCCACGACCCGCACCTGCTTGGCCGCCACCTCGATCTCGCCTGCCGCGCAGAACGCCACCGCGCCCCGTTCGCCCAGCGTCAGCGCGACGATGGCCGGTCCGCAGGCCAGCCAACACCGCGCCGTGTCCCGCGGGTCGCGGTGGGGCACCAGCCAGCGCAGGTCCTCGTCGCTGACCTTGACGACGTCCGCCCACGCGAGCAGCTTGTCGATGCGTTCGCGCGCCTGGTCGCGATCGACGATCAGGGACGGCCGCACGTTGGGGTCGAGAGTGACCGTCGCCGAGATCCGGTAGGCATCCACCAGGGCGGCGACGGCCAGACAGCCCGGCTCGCGCACGGCGGCGATGGATCCGGTGTGCACCAACAGCGGGGGCGGGACCGGCGGAGTGCCCGCGAGCCGCCAGTCCAGGTCGAAACGATAGGTGGCCGAGCCGTCCTCGGCGATGCTGGCGACCGCCACCGGCGTCCGCGTGGCGTCTGTGCTCCCCGGAACGAGTTGCACACCAGCGCTTTTCAGATGATCGGCGATGCGCAGCCCAGCGGCATCGGTACCGATGTGGGTCAGGAAAGCGACCTCCCGGCCCAACCTGGCCAGTCCGACGGCGACGTTCAACGGACTGCCGCCGACATGCTCGGACTGCCCGTCGACTTCCTGGCAGATCACGTCGATGAGTGCTTCTCCGATGACCAGCCCACGGCTCATGCCCGACACGTTACGTTGACAGTATGAGTGCGGCGACGCAGCAGCGGGTCAAGCTGACCAACGCCGACAAGATCCTGTATCCGGCCACCGGGACCACCAAGGCCGACGTCTTCGACTACTACACCGGGATCGCCGAGGTGATGCTGCCACACCTCGCAGGGCGGCCGGCGACCCGCAAGCGCTGGCCCAACGGTGTCGAGCAGGATTCATTCTTCGAGAAGCAACTGGCCTCCTCGGCACCGGCCTGGCTGCCCCGCGCGAGTGTGAGCCACCGCTCGGGCACCACGACCTACCCGATCATCGACAGCATCGACGGTCTGGCCTGGATCGCGCAGCAGGCGGCGCTGGAGGTGCACGTGCCGCAGTGGCGGTTCGTGGCGGAGTGGACCCGCGCCGGGGAGAGCCTGAAGCCGGGCCCGGCGACCCGCCTGGTCTTCGACCTCGATCCCGGTGAGGCTGTGACGATGGCCCAGCTGGCCGGCGTGGCGCGCGAAGTCCGAGATCTGATGGCCGACATCGGGCTGCGAACTTACCCGCTCACCAGTGGTAGCAAGGGCCTGCACCTCTACAGCCCGCTGGACGAGCCGGTGAGTAGCCGGGGCGCCAGTGTGCTCGCCAAACGTGTTGCACAGCAATTGGAAAAGGCGATGCCGAAACTGGTCACCTCGACCATGACCAAGAGCCTACGGGCCGGCAAGGTGTTCGTGGACTGGAGTCAGAACAACGGTTCGAAGACCACCATAGCGCCGTATTCGCTGCGCGGCCGCGAAAACCCGACGGTCGCGGCGCCGCGTACCTGGGAAGAACTCGACGACCCCGACCTGCGCCAGCTTCGCTATGCGGAGGTGCTGGACCGGGTCGCGCGTGACGGTGATCTGCTCGCAGAGCTCGACGCCGATGCTCCGGTCGCCGATCGCCTGAGCAAATACCGCAGCATGCGTGACGCGGCGAAAACCCCCGAGCCCGTCCCCAGGGCGAAACCGGCCACCGGCCAGGACAATACGTTCGTCATTCAGGAGCACCACGCCCGGCGGCTGCACTACGACTTCCGGCTGGAACGCGACGGCGTGCTGGTGTCCTGGGCGATCCCGAAGAACCTGCCCGAAACGACGTCGGTGAACCACTTGGCGGTACACACCGAGGACCATCCGCTGGAATATGCCGGCTTTGAGGGCACCATCCCCAAAGGCGAGTACGGGGCCGGCAAGGTGATCATCTGGGATGCCGGCACCTATGAGACCGAGAAGTTCCGCGATGACGAAGTGATCGTCACGTTGCACGGCAGCCGGATCTCCGGGCGGTATGCGCTGATTCAGACCAACGGTGACCAATGGCTGGCACACCGGATGAAGGACCAGAAGGTATTCGACTTCGACGGGCTCGCTCCGATGCTCACCACCCATGGATCGGTGGCGGGCCTGAAGAAGGGGCAGTGGGCGTTCGAGGGCAAGTGGGACGGCTACCGGTTGCTGGTGAATGCCGACCACGGCGCCATGGCGCTGCGGTCTCGCAGCGGTCGCGACGTCAGCAATGAATTCCCCCAAATACGTTCTGTGGCAGCCGATCTGGCCGACCACCACGTGGTGCTCGACGGTGAAGTGGTGGCGCTCGACAACCACGGCGTGCCGAGTTTCCATCAGATGCAGAATCGCGTCCGCGCCACCCGCGTCGAGTTCTGGGCTTTCGACCTGTTGTACCTCGACGGCAGGTCGTTGCTGCGGGCAAAGTATTCCGATCGGCGTAGGCTGCTGGAAACCCTCGGCGCCGCAGGAGATCTCATTGTTCCCGCGCTGTTGCCCGGCGACGGCGACGAGGCGCTGGAGTACTCCCGCAAGCACGGCTGGGAAGGCGTGGTGGCCAAGAAGCGGGATTCCAGCTATCAGCCCGGGCGGCGCTCGGCTTCCTGGATCAAGGACAAGCACTGGAACACCCAGGAGGTCGTGATCGGCGGCTGGCGGCAGGGGGAGGGCGGACGCACCGGCATCGGCGCCTTGCTGATGGGCATCCCGGGTCCGGACGGGCTGCAGTTCGCCGGTCGGGTCGGCACCGGCTTCACCGAACGCGATCTGGCCAACCTCAAGAAGACGCTGACGCCGCTGCACACCGACGAATCCCCATTCAGTACAAAGCTTCCCGCCCGCGACGCCAAAGGCGTCACCTTCGTCAAGCCGACCCTGGTCGGCGAGGTGCGTTACAGCGAGTGGACTCCGGACAACCGGCTTCGCCAACCGAGCTGGCGTGGGCTACGGCCCGACAAGAATGCGAATGAGGTGGTGCGCGAATGAAATGGGTTACCTACCGCAGTCCCGAAGGCGAACGTACCGGCGTGCTCTCCGGTGAACAGATCTACGCCGCGGCGCCGGGAACGACGTTGCTCGATCTGATCGGTGGCGGCCCGGATGGGCTGCGCGCCGCCGGCGAAGCCGCGTTGGCCGCGCCGGCATCGGTGGTGGCACTCGCCGATGTCGATTTGGCCGCCCCGATCCCGCGCCCGCCGTCGATCCGGGACAGCCTGTGCTTTCTGGACCATATGCGCAACTGCCAGGAAGCCGTCGGCGGCGGCCGCGTGCTGGCCGACACCTGGTACCGCATCCCGGCGTTCTACTTCGCTTGTCCGGCAACGGTGTTGGGGCCTTACGACGACGCGCCGTCGGCACCCGGCAGCGCCTGGCAGGACTTCGAACTGGAGATCGCGGCCGTCGTCGGCACTGCCGGGAAGGACTTGACGGTTGAGCAGGCCGAGCAGGCGATCATCGGCTACATGATCTTCAACGACTGGTCGGCGCGGGATCTGCAGATGCTGGAGGGCCAGCTGCGGATCGGGCAGGCCAAGGGCAAGGACAGCGGGGTCACCCTGGGCCCGTACCTGGTTACTCCTGAGGAGCTGAAACCCTACCGCCGCGACGGAAAGCTCACCCTCGGCGTGAGCGCCCTGGTCAACGACACCGTCATCGGAACGGGGTCCACCGGTGCCATGGACTGGACCTTCGGTGAAGTCATCTCCTACGCCTCGCGCGGCGTCAGCTTGCGCCCCGGCGACGTGTTCGGCTCCGGCACCGTGCCCACCTGCACACTCGTCGAGCACCTCACGAAACCGGAGTCTTTCCCGGGCTGGCTGCGCGACGGGGATGTGGTGACCTTGCGGGTCGAGGGACTCGGGGAGACCCGGCAGACCGTGCGATTCACGCCGGCGCCGGTCCCGTTGGCGGCCCGGCCCAATCCGGCGGCCCCGGCCGCGCCGGTGCGTGTCAATCCGGCGCCCGCCAAGGTGCCCTACACGCGCGGACTGCACGAGGTTGGCGACCGGGTGTGGGCGTGGACGTTGCCGGACGGCGGATTCGGTTGGAGCAACGCAGGTTTGGTCGCCGGTGACGGCGCCTCGCTGTTGGTGGACACACTATTCGACCTTCCGCTGACCCGCGAGATGCTCTCGGCGATGCGTCCCATCACCGACGGCGCGCCGATCACCGACGCACTGATCACACATTCCAACGGCGACCACACCCACGGCAACCAGTTGCTGGACCCCGGCGTCCGGATCATCGCCGCTGCCGCCACCGCAGAGGAGATCGCGCACGACGACACGGCAGATCAGCTTGTCACCATTCAGGTGGCGGACCTGGGCCCGGTAGCCACCCGATTCGTGCGAGACCGGTTCGGGCACTTCGATTTCCGCGGCATCAAGGTGCGCAATGCCGACCAGACCTTCGACCGCGAGCTGACCATCGACGTCGGTGGCCGCAGGGTCGATCTGCTGAACCTCGGTCCTGCCCACACC
This sequence comes from Mycobacterium sp. ML4, assembly GCF_054515735.1. Lineage (NCBI taxonomy): Bacteria > Bacillati > Actinomycetota > Actinomycetes > Mycobacteriales > Mycobacteriaceae > Mycobacterium > Mycobacterium sp. ML4. The sequence continues at coordinate 510 of NZ_JBTNSY010000028.1, read as the reverse complement.
GCGGCCGACTCGGTGGTGCACGTGCCCGACGCCGGGGTGCTATTCGGTGGCGACCTGCTGTTCATCGGTTGCACGCCGATCGTGTGGGCGGGCCCGATCGCCAACTGGATCGCGGCGTGCGACGCGATGATCGCACTCGATCCGTCCACCGTCGTGCCCGGCCACGGCCCGGTCACCGATCCCGACGGGATCCGTGCCGTCCGTGACTATTTCGTGTACATCACCGAACAGACCGACGCCTTATACGGCAAGGGCCTGTCGTTCACCGAGGCCGTTGACGCCGTCGACCTCGGTGAGTATGCGTCCTGGCTGGACTGCGAGCGGGTGGTCGTCAATATGTATAAGCGCTACTGCGAACTCGATCCCGAGACGCCGGCACAGGAGGTGCTGGCGTTGGTCGTGATGCAGGCCGAGTGGCTGGCCAGGCGACAGCAGGGGTGAACGGCCCGGCAGCCGTCTGGGTCGACGGTCGACTCTTGATCGTCCCGCCTGGCCGATGACGACGGTTAA
>NZ_JBTNSY010000027.1:0-69279 GCF_054515735.1 Mycobacterium sp. ML4 | reverse complement strand
GGGTCAAAGAGCTTGAGCAGGAGAACCGAGAATTCAAGCGTGCCAACGAAATACTGAAACGCGCGGCGAGTTTCTTCGGGGCGGAGCTGTACGCCACGAGGCGCTGGATGTATCGGGAGGTGGTGAGAGACCGTCGCTGTCGGGCCGTCGCAGCGGCCTGATGAAGCGTCGGGGCAGCCGATCGCCGGGAACGACGGTGATGGGTGGCAAGCGGCCCCGAGAAGGCGAGCCGTGCTGGTACTGCCAGACGGTGCGGGCTCGTTGAGCAAGGTCAGAAGGTGCAGCGCCAGCGAACCAGTGCCAGACGCTCCGTAACCCCGAAGCCGGCTCCAACCTGGCGAATATGGGCCGGTCTGCAGTGCACGACCTCGCCGGTGGTGGGGTCGACTCCGAAGCCGTTTAGTTCCATCGGTGGGGAGGCCACGGTGAAGGCCTGCGGCGTAACCGTGGCGATGCTGCCGGAGTAGAGCTGGGCACCTCCCTGACCAACCGATGATCTGGTGAACGTGGGAACCACCCCGCAGAACCGTTCATCTCGGCCCGGCAGCCAGCCGGGCCGGGGTGTGAAGACTCCCTGTTCGGAGTCAAGGAACCGCATCAGGGTGGGGCGGAGGCCTCGTAGTAGTCGCGGGCGGTCACGTGCCCTGCCGCGGAGACCGAGAAAGGCGGTCACAGGGCGAAGGGGGCCAGCAAGACATGCAGTGCGGGAACTGGAAAATCAGGAGGGATAGATGTCGCCGGTGAATACCGACGAACTGGAGTTGGCGCTGATGATGGCGCGGCAACGGGTACTGAAGATCCAGACCAAGCTGCACCGTTGGGCTCGCGATGATCCTCATCGCCGGTTCGACGATCTGTTCAACCTCGTTGCCGATCCCGCCTTTTTGCTGGTGGCCTGGGATCGGGTGAGCGGAAACAAGGGTGCCGCTACGGCCGGGGTGGATCGGCGCACGGCGTCGTCCATCGCCGCCGGGCAAGGTGTCGAGGCGTTCCTCGACGAACTACGGTCCAGCGTCAAGGACCGCAGTTTCCATCCGCTGCCGGTCCGCGAGCGGATGATCCCGAAGGGCGGCGGTAAGCTACGCCGTCTGGGGATTCCGAGCGTGGCCGACCGGGTGGTCCAGGCATCGTTGAAGTTGGTGCAGGAGCCGATTTTCGAGGCGGATTTCTTGCCGTGTTCCTACGGCTTCCGTCCGAGGCGCCGAGCTCATGACGCGGTGGCCGAAGTGCGTTACCTTGCAACGCGTCCCAGGGTTACGACTGGGTTGTCGAGGGCGACATCAAGGCCTGCTTCGACGAGATCGACCACAGCGCCCTGATGGGGCGGGTACGTCGACGAGTTGAGGACAACCGTGTGCTGGGTTTGGTGAAGGCGTTCCTGAAGGCGGGCATCCTCACCGAGGCAGGCCTGCTGGAGGACAGCACCGCGGGAACTCCGCAGGGTGGAATCCTCTCGCCGTTGTTGGCGAATGTGGCGTTGTCGGTGCTCGATGAACACATCGCCGTTCTGCCGGGTGGCCCGGCGACCGGCTCAGTCGAGCGTGCTCGACGACTTCGCCAGGGGCAGCCGAACTTCCGGCTGGTTCGCTATGCCGACGACTGGTGTCTGATGGTGCGGGGCACCAAAGCCCACGCCGAGGAACTACGGGAGGGCATCGCCGCCGTGCTATCGACGATGGGGCTTTCTCTGTCACCGGAGAAGACCCTGATCACCCACATCGACGAGGGGCTGGACTTCCTCGGGTGGCACATCCAGCGCCGCCGCAAACGGGCACCAGCCGAAGCTATGTTTATGTGCATCCGTCCACCAAGGCCGTGTTGGCGGTCAAACGGAAGCTCAAGACGCGGCGCCGAACAGTCGAACCGACTCAGTCGCTTGATGACCTGCTGCGCCGCATCAATGCGACCCTGGCAGGCTGGGCGGGCTACTTCAAGGCCGGGGTGTCCTCGGCGACCTTCTCCTACCTCAGCCACTACACGTGGCAGACGGTATGGCGGTGGATGCGCCGAAAACACCGCAAATCGACCTGGAAGCAGCTTCGCCGCCGCTACTGCGGCGGCGGCTGGTGGCCAGCCACCGAGGAACGCGTGCTGATCGACCTCGAGAAGATTCGGTACCACTCGTTACCGCTACCGCGGTTCGGTGATTCCCTCGCCCTGGCCACTCACCGATGAGGACATCAATACAGCAGCCTGACCGGGTCTTGTGGAGAGCCCGGTGCATTGAAAGGTGCACGCCGGGTTCGGGAAGCGGCCCGGGAAAACGGAACAACCCCAACAGTTGTCCGCGTCCCCCGGGCCGACTTTCACCGACCGCCAACACAAGAAATAGTCGCCTTCATCGACATGCACCGCGAGGAGTTCGGGGTCGAGCCCATCTGCACCGTCCTGCGCTCTGCAGGGGTGTCGATGGCCCCGAGCACCTACTACGACACCAAAACCCGGGCACCGTCGGCACGCGCCCAACGCGATGGTGTCCTCACGCCGGTGCTGGTGGGGCTCTGGGAGGACAACTACCGCGTCTACGGGGCCCGCAAGCTGTGCAAAGCAGCACGCCGGGCTGGCCACGACATCGGTCGTGACCAGGTCGCTCGACTGATGCGGGCGGCCGGGATCGCCGGAGCCCGCCGCGGCAAACGGGTGCGCACCACCAAACCCGCTCCCGGAGCGCCACGCCATCCTGACCTGGTAGGCCGCGACTTCACCGCCACCGCACCCAACCAGCTGTGGGTGACCGACCTGACATTCGTGCCGACCTGGGCCGGCGTGGCGTACGTGTGCTTTCCGGTCGATGCGTTCAGCAGGATGATCGTCGGGTGGCGAGTCGCCAGGCACATGCGCACCTCCATGGTGCTCGATGCGATCGAGATGGCCCGGTGGTCGCGCGGAATCATGTTGCCGGGCTTGACATGTCACTCCGATACCGGGTCCCAATTCACCTCGATCCGCTACGGCGAGCGGCTCGCTGAGATCGGCGCGGTGCCCTCGATCGGAAGCATCGGGGACAGTTTCGATCATGCTCTCGCGGAGACGGTAAACGGTTACTACCAGGCCGAGTTGATCTACGGGCCCGCCCGCAGCGGGGCGTGGAAGACCGTCGAGGACGTCGAATTGGCCACCTGGGCTGGGTCCACTGGCACAACACCACCCGCCTACACGGCTACCTCGACGACCTCCCGCCGGCCGAGTTCGAAGCCGCGTTCTACGATGCCCAACAGAGCGGCCAACCCCTGGTCGAAATCCAATACTCCGAGCCTCCGAGCTAACCAGGGCGATTCAATTGATTCTGGTGCAGTAGTTGCCGATACTGGTCAGGAGTTGGTCGGCGGTCTTGGTCCAGATGTAGGGGCGCGGGTTGTCCTTCCAGGTGGCGATCCATCCCAGGATGTCAGAGTTGAGTTGCCGGACTGAGGTGTGCGTACGGCGACGCAACTTTTGGTGGTTAGTTAGCTCAGAAAACCAGCGCTCGACGAGGTCGAGCCAAGATGAGCTGGTTGGGGGTGAAGTGCGGCACGAATCGAATCCTGTTTGTGCGCAGCCAATCCGAACGCTCGCCACACTCGCGAGACCATCGACTGGCTCAACCCCAGGGGCTCGGCCATCGAGCGGGTCGACCAATGCGTGGCACCCGATGGAGTGGTCTCCAACGTCGCAGTGATCAAGTCCTTTATTCGCTCATCGGCGACCACCGGGGGCCGGCCAGGCCGCGGCTCGTCCAAACTCAGGAACGCACAAGTCGTGCGATAGCCGCGGAGGCTTCGGCCAGCTTCACGTCCGCCTCTGTTCCTCCTTCGGCGATTGCTTGGCTCACGCAGCTGTCAAGGTGGTCATCGAGCAGGTTCAACGCCACTGAGCGCAAAGCGCTGCTGGCCGCGCTAATTTGCGTGAGGATGTCGATGCAATACTTGTCCTCATCGATCATCTTCGCTATGCCGCGGACTTGGCCCTCGACTCTGCGCAGGCGTTTGGCATAGCTGTCCTTATTGGCCGCATATCCAGTCGTGGTTTTCACCTGAACTCCCAGAATTTTGGTCATCGGGTTGTTCTGTGCATTGCCGCGTGCTGAGCATGGTCGGCCACCAATGACACTCTCGGTGGCCACTATAACCCGGGGGCCTGAGCTTTTTGGCATCCCCAGCCAACCGGTCGTTAGTGTGCGCTTGTCGGGGCGGGCTCCGCCAGGCGCCGGGCAAATCATCAGCTTCAGCCAGCACGATGGCGTTTGGGGTCAATTAGCTGATGGAACAGCCCTCCTGATCACCCACCGGTGGTTGAGCTGACCAAAATTGGCCAGAGATTCCGACTCGCCGAAACGGTTCAGTCAACGCAGGCGCGGTTGTTCCTCGTCGAGGGGATTCGGCCAGGTAAATTCTGCGGAGTTCAGTTGCAAACCGAGTTCACGATTCTCCCGCCGCCGAGCCTGTTCAGCGCGTCTTGTTCCGCCGCTTGACGTGAGAGACCTGTTCCACCTTGGAAATTCGAGCCGTCGGAGGCGACAGCGCCGCAGAGATTGAAGCTGATGATCACTCTGCAATCATTTTCACCGCACTGTTCCAGTGCGACTCGTTCTGCTTGAGCTTTGACCTGGTAGCCCCGCGATGTGCCCCACGCGCCGGTCCTTGGAGAGTAAGCGATCGCACCGTAACGCATCACATGAGGGACGGGCATTTCCGCTGCCATGCCCATCTCGGCCATCGCGGCACGGTCGAGGTTGGCGCTTACCTGGGGAACCAACGGAAGCACCATGATCATCAGCCCCGCTGTTGCACCCAAGCTGACGGCTGCAAAAGCCACTTGCTGCCAGCGTTTCTTCATCATTTTCCTAACCCCTTTCTGAGGTCCGTCGCGGCCGGAGTCGGCTCAGGCCAACTTCGAAGTGATTCCATCCAGAGGCAAATCGTCGATGCTGCAGCAGTTTTGGCGCGCTACGGACGGGGCGTCGGCTGTGGTGTCGGCGTTGCCGTTTGAGGAGTGTCCATCGAGCCTCCCGGGCCCATCGTGCCGGGTCGCATGCCGCCGCCGGAACCCATCATCGGACAGCTGCTTTCATCCGCGCCGCCGGAGACTCGGTGCCCGTTGGGGCCATCTGTGGCTCGGCCCAAAAAGAACCCCCAGAAAAAGATCACGGTCACGATGAAGACCACACCGGCGGTGATAGCCACCACGGACCAGATTTGATCCGCCCGGCTGGGTCGACCAGAGTGATCGGAATAGCCAGGCTGTGCTGTCGCGGCCGGCGGCTCGCTGGACTCAGTTGTTTGCGTCATGCTGAGCGATTCTGACATAGAATACCCTTGGGGGGTAGGGACCAAAGTCACAAGGCAGCGGCCTAACTGCCCACAACGCGTCAGTCCACCCGGGTGCGAGGCTGGATGCGCTTGAGTTTCCCCGCTTCACCGAAGACCACCTGGGATGTCTCGGCCAGGCAGGGTGACCTCGTCGAAGCGCAAACAACTTCCGGCTCGCACTCAATCGCGGCAGACCCTACATCTCACATTGCGCAGCGGCAGCAATATCGCCAGCAGAATCTGCCGCACAACTTATTGGCTAGTCCGTTCCCATCGATGCCAGCGCTCCCAGCGCACCCAGGGCATCAAGTGTTTCGGCTGCATTCGGAGTGGCTTCGGGGTCGACGATCCATTGCAACATCAGGCCGTCGCAAACAGCCATCAGCACCGAAGCGATGGCGGCCAGGTTCTGTGGCGCCGTCAAGCCCACGTCATCCAGGTGCTGGGTCGCCAATCGAACCGCGGATTCGCGCACGCTCGCGTATCCCGCCGCGAGTCGTTCCCTTAACTCCTGTGACCGAAGGGCCGGCGCGTAGGACTCGACGCATGCGTGCACTGACGACCGTAGCCCGGCGAACGAATCGATGGCCGCGCGCAGGATCGCGGCCAGCTGGTCGCGGGGCGCCAGGCCCGCAGCCGCCTCGAATGCCTGCTCGACGCGCTGGTTCCACATCCCGAAACACTGGCTCAACGCCGCATTGACGAGCGCCTCCTTGCTGCCGAAGTGGTAGTTGATCGAGGCCACGTTTGCCCCTGCCGCTTTCGCGATGTCGCGTGACGAGGTTGCGGCATAGCCTTGCTCGGCAATGCACGTCAGAGCGCCCCTGAGTAGGCGGTCTTTGCTACTCGTGTCATCGGCGGCGTCTTGCATGCAACCACCATACCTGGTAAACAAACGTTTGAATAAAACATTCGTTTACGTGCCCGACGCCGTGGACGCGAGGAGGCATCAATGGGATCGCCGCATCCGCCAGGTCCGCGATGGCCCGCGGCCGTGCAAAGCGTGCTGTTCCAGCGCCACCGTTCGTGGTTTCTGCCGGCTATGGCCCGTCGCTACGGAGATGTTTTTTCGCTGCGAGTTCCGCCCTATGCCGACCACCTGGTGGTGTTCCACCGACCCGAACACATCAAAGAAATCTTTGCGGCCGACCCGCATGACCTCCACGCCGGCAAAGGCAACCAGATCCTCGGACCGGTGATGGGCGAGCATTCGGTGCTGCTCACCGACGAAGCGGAGCACGCCCGTGCCCGGCGCCTGTTGATGCCGGCGTTCAACGGTGCGTCGCTGCGTGGCTACCGCAGCTTCGTGGCAAGCCTGGCTCGCGCCGAGATCGACCGGTGGAAGCCGGGCACGGAACTTCGGGCGCTGGATCGTATGAACGAACTGACCCTCGATGTCATCATGCGGGTCGTGTTCGGTGTTACCGATGCTCGCACTCGCGATCAGCTTGCGCCGAGGCTGAACAGGATCGTCGACATCAGCCCGATCATTCTGCTCGGCTGGGTGTTCCCGATGCTGGGCCGTTTCGGACCGTGGAAACGATTCCGCCACAACCAGAACGAGATCGATGAGGTGCTATACGTCGAGATTGAGCGCCGTCGCCGAGCGGCCGACCTGAGCGAGCGCAGCGACGTGCTGTCCAGGCTGCTCCAAGCGGGTCACCAAAGCGATGACGCGCCCCTCACCGACACCGAGCTGCGTGATCAGCTGGTGACACTACTGCTGGCGGGACATGAAACCACCGCGTCAGCCTTGGCGTGGACGCTGCATGAGCTAGCCCGCCATCCCGACGTCCAGCACCGTGCCCATCTTGCCGCCCGTGACAACGACGACACATATTTGGAAGCCGTGCTGAAAGAAGCTATGCGACTTCATCCCGTGATCGCATCCACCGCACGCAAACTCACCCGCGACCAGGTCATTGGTGGCTGGGATCTACCGGCGGGCACTGTCGTCAACACCTCCATTCTGCTGGCTCACCAGCGCCGGGACAGCTACCCCGACGCACACACGTACCGGCCCGACCGATTCCTTGAACACGAGGTCGCACCCAACACCTGGCTACCGTTCGGGGGCGGCGTCCGCCGCTGCATCGGTGCCGGATTCTCACTCATGGAGGGCACCACGGTCCTGCGCGAAATCCTCACTCGTTACATCCTTGCCCCTTCTGTCGGTAACGGGACGGAACGCGGGCGAGTACGCAACATCACCAATGTGCCCAGGCAGGGGGCTCGCATTGCCGTCGCTCCGAGACCCTCAGTCGCCCAAGGTGCGCCGGAGCTGCTGCGAAATACCCATCAACACGAGCGATAAGGGAATGGGAATGGTCAACACACAAGATCGCACCGAGCGCTGGCATCGATACTGGGACAAGAAGTCCCGTTCTTACGACCGCGAAATGCGGTTCATGGAGCGCATGCTGTTCGGGGACTCCCGCAACTGGGCGTGTTCGCAAGCCAACGGCGACGTCCTTGAAGTCGCAGTTGGCACGGGGCTGAATCTGCCCGCATATCCGCCCCATGCGAGGTTGACCGGAATCGATATCAGCGAAGAGATGCTTGCGATCGCTCGCGCCCGTGCCCGCGAGCTTGGTCGCGAAGTTGAATTGCGACAAGGTGATGCTCACGATCTTGGGTTCATCGACGCCGCATTCGACACGGTGGTATGCACCTTCGGGCTGTGTGCAATACCTGACATTGACACCGCACTCGACGAAATGACCCGGGTGTTAAAGCCCGGCGGGAAGCTGATCCTGGTTGACCACATCGTCAGCTCATCGCGCATCGCCCGGGGGGTGCAGCGCGCGCTGGAAGTCGTTACGGTCCCGATGGCCAACGAGCATTTCTTGCGACGGCCGCTCGCCAAAGTGGCCGAGCGCCCATTCGTCATCGAACGCTCGGAACGGTTCAAGCTCGGTCTCATCGAGCGCATGGTCGCCCGTAAGAGCGTTCGCGGCTAACCCCAACGGCGCCACGACCAATCGAACACAGCACAGCGGGCCGATGCCGCTTGCGCTGGAAAGTGACCTAACCGCTGCCGCGCGGCGTTTGGCAGGTCGCAATGGCCACACCGACCGACTACTTGTCATTCCGCATTCCGGGTCTTGCTGTGCAAGTTGCTTCGTGGGCGGCGGTACACTAGCTTCTACGATATTCCAAGGATAGTTGGATAATGACATGGCCGGAAAGCCCTGAGACCCGGTCGAAGGCCGAGTTCCTTCGCACGTGAGCGGACCGTGGCGGCCGCCGCGACGGAGAAAGCTCTCTTCGGTGCAACTCAATTAGGAAGCAGCAGAAGCAGGAGACGATGATCACTCCCAGCAGTTCCCATGGATTGTCGACCCGAAGCGTTCATGCCGGGGATCGTCGTGATGCTCAAGGCGCAATCCATCCGCCTATCTATCCTCATTCGACGTTCGCCTTCGCTACGACTTCTGATCTGCTTGATGTCGTCGAGGGCCGCACAGCCGGAAATCTTTACACGCGCTACGGCCTCAACCCCACGATCTCTGCCTTGGAAACCAAGCTCGCCGACTTGGAGGGCAGCGAACACGCGTTAGCGTTTTCCGCTGGTATGGCGGCCGAAGCTGCCACCTTCCTAGGGCACGCGCGATGCGGCGAGCATATCGTCTGCATCGGTGACGTATACGGCGGCACATTCGAATTGCTAGGCGACAATCTGCCGCAGCTCGGGATCACCACCACGTTTCTAAGAGCTGACGAAATCGATTCCCTGGCTACGTCTTTGACCGAGAATACGCGCATCGTGTTTCTGGAAACCCCGTCAAACCCCACCTTAGATGTCGTTGACATCGCCGCGATCGCCGATAAGGCACGCGCTGTCGGGGCCTTAACGTTGGTGGACAATACATTCGCCACGCCGGTCAACCAGAATCCTTTGCAGCACGGCGCCGATCTAGTCGTGCACTCGGCAACCAAGTATCTGGGTGGACATTCCGACCTGACCGCGGGGGCGTTGATGGGGTCAGCCGATCTGCTGGCCCCGGTACGGTTGTGGCGCAAGAACCTTGGTCAGATGATCGCTCCTGAGGTCGCGTCTCAGCTTGCCCGCTCGATTCGGTCGTTGCCGGTACGCGTGCATCGACAAAACGACACCGCTGCCGAAGTGGCCGCCTTCCTGAACACCCACCCACAAGTAAGCCGTGTCAACTATCCCGGCCTAGCGACAGGCCCGGCCAAAGTGGTTGTCGACAAGCAGATGCGCGGCGGCGGCGGCATGCTCAGCTTCGTTCTGGATGCCACCGCAGAACAAACCGCCGCGGTCGTCGACCGCCTGCGACTGTTCTCGATCGCGCCCAGCCTGGGCGGGGTAGAGAGTCTGGTCACTCAGCCCATCACCACCACCCATCACGGACTGACCCCCCAAGAGCGGGCTCAGCGGGGCATCAGTGACGGCATGATCCGCTTGTCGGTCGGATTGGAAGATGCCGACGACCTCATCGCCGACCTCGCCCACGCACTGGACGGTGAGTCGCTGTTGTCGTGACACGGCCAACCTTTGATGCGTGACAGGAGAGGAGGTCTCACCGCATGCCGCACGAACAGTCCGATCTATGCGCATTGCAGCGCCAACACTGGCAAGACACTTATCGAGCGCACCCCGACATGTACGGGTCTGCGCCGTCAGCGCCGGCGGTGTACGCAGCGAACCTCTTCAAGGCGACTGGCGCCAAGCGACTCCTAGAGTTGGCGGCCGGTCACGGCCGCGATGCCGTGTACTTCGCCAGACAGGGCTTCACGGTGCTGGCCATCGACTTCAGCGATGTTGCGATCGAACGAATCCGACAGCTTGCCGAAACTCAGAGCGTAGCGGCGCAATTGTCGACCATCGTGCACGATCTGCGCGAACCCCTTCCCCTGAAAAACCACGCCGTCGATGCGGTGTTCGCGCACATGGCGTTGTGTATGGCCGTGTCGACGAAGGAGATACAGGCCATCGTAAGTGCGGTCCGGCGCGTGCTGCGGCCAGGCGGAATATTCGTTTACACCGTGCGCCACACCGGCGACGCCCACTATGGTTCCGGAAACGCATACGGAGACGATATTTTCGAGCACGGTGGCTTCGTTGTGCACTACTTCTCCCGACAACTGGTCGATGCTTTGGCCGAGGGCTGGACGCTCGACGACGTTTATGCCTTCGAAGAAGGGGACCTGCCTCGTCGGCTATGGCGAGTCACCATGACGAAATCTCACTGAGCAGTACCCCACCCGAATCCTCCGGGGAAATATGTCGTTGACGGGGGTCAACCTGCGTCGTCGTTGGGTGTTCCTTAACCGATGTGGTCACGAATGACGTGTCAGCTTGCCCATCCCTTTGGTTCGTCTACGGGCAGTCCAGCGAGGCGCCATTCGAGCATGCCCTCGTCGAGGCGTTTGACCGCGCGTCCGGAGCTTTTCACGATTCGAGTGGCCTCGGGTGCCATGACGCAGTACGCGCCACGGCAGTAGGCGACGATTTCGTGGTCGGCCGGTAGCTCGGCTAGTCGGTCTACCAGCTCGGCGAGGGGCATGCTGATCGCGCCGGGAATATGGCCCGCCATGTACTCCTCATGCGGTCGCACATCGACCAGGGTGACATCGCCGGCGTCGAGGCGGCGAACCAGTTCCTCACGGGTGATGGCGTCATCGGGGGAACCAAGCACCGCATCGGCCGCGACGGCCACGTCGGCGAGGTGCGCCTCGGCGACCGTCTGCACCAGTGCAAACAGCCGGGCCACGTCGTCGCCGGCGAGCCGGTAGTACTGACGGGTGCCATCGCGGCGTGCTTCGACCAAGCCGCCGGTCTTGAGGGCCTGTAGGTTCGCCGAGGCGGTGGTCAGGTTCATGCCCGTCGCGGTGGCGATCGATTCGACGGTGCGCTCACCCTGAGCGAGCAGGTCGAGGATTTGCAGTCGCCGCCCGTTGCCAAGCGCCTTCCCGACCCGGGCGATCTCGTCAAACAGTGCCGCCTTGGAACCGGATGGCATTTCCATCTTGCTTCTCCAATAATCTTTGGAATAGTGTATCTATACTAACACGAGGGGACGGCCCCACCGGGATCACCAACGTCTGACCAACTCCAGCAGGAAGTGAACATCAATGAGCAAGACAGTTGTCGTCCTAGGCGCCGGCGTGGGAGGTCTGAGCGCGGCCGCGGAGCTGCGCAAGGTACTGCCCACCCAAGATCGGATCGTCCTGGTCGATCGCAGCTTTAGCGGCACCCTGGGGTTGTCGCTGCTGTGGGTGTTGCGTGGCTGGCGCACCCCTGAGCAGGTGCGGGTACGACCCACGGCGGCAGCGCTTCCCGGTGTGGAGATGGTGACGGCGGAAGTGGACCGCATCGACGACGCTGAGCAGACGGTGCACTGCCACGGCGCGGGCCCGATCCGCTACGACGCTCTGGTGATCGCCCTCGGCGCCGCCCTCGACGTCGCGGCCTTGCCCGGCCTATCGGACGCGCTCGAATCTGGTGTCGCGGACCAGTTCTACACCCTCGACGGTGCCGCGGATCTGCACCGCAAGATCGGGGTGATGGAGTCGGGACGGGTAGTGGTGCTCGTCGTCGGGGTGCCGTTCAAGTGCCCGGCCGCACCATTCGAGGCGGCGTTCCTCATCGCCGACCAACTAGGCGCCAAGTACTCCAGCGGCGCGGTGCGAGTTGATACGTTCACCCCGGATGCGCTGCCGATGCCGGTCGCCGGTCCGGAAGTCGGCAACGCTCTACTCGCCATGATGGAAGCGAACGGTATTGGTTTCCATGGTGGTAAGTCCGCGACTCGCATCCATCCGGATACCCGCAGCGTGGAATTCGCCGACGGCACTACGGAATCATTCGATCATCTCGCAGTGGTTCCGCCACACCGGTCCCCAGCCGCAGGGGTGATGTCGACTGGAATCGGCCCTACCGGCTGGATCCCTGTCGATTCGCAAACCCTCGCCACCAGCATTCCGAGTGTTTGGGCGATCGGTGATGCCACGGCACTGATGCTGCCCAACGGTAAACCGCTACCGAAGGCGGCGGTCTTCGCGCAAGCCGAAGCCGAGGTCGCCGCACACCAGGTGGCCCGTCATTTGGGTTATGACGCGCCCGACACCCGCTTCACCGGCGAGGGCGTGTGCTATGTCGAGATCGGCGGCGGCCTGGCTGCTAAGGGTGAAGGCAATTTCCTCACCCCACCCGCACCCCAGATCGCATTGCGCGGCCCATCACCGTCGTATCACGCGGAGAAGGAGCAGGAGGAGCGAGATTGGCTGGCGCGCTGGAACGGTGGCTAGGCCATCCCGAGACATCGAGGCGACAGAGGTCGCAACCCGAAACCGTATGAACCGGAAAACGGAGGACATGATGAAGCGCTTACTCACCATCGCTTATGGCGTCGCGTGCTATCTCATCTTCCTGGCGGCGTTTCTATACGCCATTGGCTTCGTGAGCAACCTTGTCGTGCCGCGCAGCATCGACAACGGTGTTGCGGCGGCGATCGGGGAGGCGGTTGTCGTTAACGTAGTCCTGCTGGCTTTGTTCGCCGTCCAGCACAGCGTGATGGCACGACCGGCGTTCAAGCGCCGGTGGACGCGGTTGGTACCCGAGGCTATCGAGCGCAGCACTTATGTGCTGTTGTCGAGTTTGGTTCTGTTCCTGTTGTTCTGGCAGTGGCGGACGATGCCGGCGGTCGTCTGGAACGTCACATGGCCACCGGGACGGATCGGACTGCAGGTGCTGTTCTGGCTCGGTTGGGCTACGGTCCTGGCGTCGACGTTCATGATCAGTCACTTCGACCTGTTCGGGCTGCGGCACGTGTAGCTGGCGTGGCACGCAAAACCGTACAGCCACATTGCATTTCGTGCCCCCCTCTTATACCGAGTGGTGCGGCACCCTCTGATGCTGGGGTTTGTCATCGCTTTCTGGGCCGCGCCCAGGATGACGGCGGGGCACTTACTCTTCGCGCTCGCGACAACCGGCTACATCCTCATTGCGCTACAACTAGAAGAGCACGATCTAATCGCGGCGCTCGGCGATCAGTACCGCCAGTACCGCCGTCAGGTGCCAATGCTCATCCCAGGGCTTCAACGGCCCGGCCGCCGTACCGCTGCAGAAAAGAGTACTAAACCGATTTGACGCGACAGAATCCGAATTAGCCGGCACTGCTTGCCTATGAGTGGCCGCCGCCGCCAACCCGGCCCTGCTCTGGCCTACTTGGAAAGGTTCGCCGGACGTTGGGTAAGTTTGGCGATAATATCGCTAGATGGCAATGACTACCACAACAGCTTCAGTGGCGCGGGTGGAGCTGGCGCCGGCAGCGGCCTTGTTTCGTTCTCTGGGGGATCCGACTCGGCTGGCCATCGTGCGACGGTTGGCGGAGGGGCCGGCGCGGGTGGTTGACCTTGTCGAGGCCGTTGGGTTGGCCCAGTCAACCGTGTCAAAACACCTTGCCTGCCTTCGAGACTGTGGCCTCGTAGCGTTCGATCCAGTCGGGCGCGCGTCCCTGTTCCGTTTGAGTCAACCTGTGCTCGTCGATGTGCTCACCTGCGCCGAGAAGGTTTTGGAGGCCACCGGTCAAGCGGTGGCCCTTTGCCCGAATTACGGCATGGCCAACTGTTCACAGGAGAGCATCCGATGACTGCTACCGGACCCCCGAGCAACCAGGCTGCGATCGATCACCACATCTGCTGCGAGGCAACCCCGTCCGCACCGTCGAGGCCACTTGCACGGGATGCGCAGTGGCACCGCGCAGCTCGATCGGCGCGATGGCTGTCATGGGTCAGCCTGATTTGGATGCTCACCGAGGCTGCAATCGGGCTGTGGCAGGGCCTGATCGTCAGCTCGATCGCCTTGACCGGGTGGGCACTGGGCAGTGCGGTCGAGGGTCTAGCCAGTGTGATTGTGATATGGCGATTCACCGGCTCGCGCACTCTGTCGGAGACCGCCGAACGGCGCGCCCAACGCGGCGTCGCAGTGTCGTTTTGGCTGCTGGCCCCCTACATTGCCGCTGAATCCATCCATCATCTGCTTGACGAGCACCGCGCGGAACCCACCGTGATTGGCATCGTGCTTACCGCTATCGCGCTACTTGTCATGCCGATCCTCGGCCGCGCCAAACACAAACTCGGCACACAGCTGGGCTCGAGCGCCACCGCCGGCGAAGGCACCCAGAACTACCTATGCGCCGCCCAGGCCGCCGCAGTCCTAACCGGCCTCGCGATCACCGCCGTCTGGCCAGGCAGCTGGTGGCTCGACCCGGTTATCGGACTAGGCATCGCTGCCGCCGCGGTATGGGAAGGCATCCAATCCTGGCGCGGCGACGACTGCTGCGCCTGCTAATCCGCACACCCTGGAAACATCCGGCCGCCGTTAAGGAATCCTCGACCAAACCGACACTAGAAACGCACTGCGCGCATGGAGGCGGGATTAATTCCGGCCGTCACGCCGGAGCCGCCCCGAGTTGACACTGCGACTACCGAGAAGTTACCAACCCAGGGAACGGGATCAATTTTCGCCCGTCGCCCCTAAATTGCGCTCGTTGCCAATCGACGTCCGCGACTAAGTTGGAGGTGTCTGGATTAAGGAATCGGGTGGGTCGATGAATGAGACGAGAGACGCGGTAAGGGCCGAATTAGCATGGTTTGCTGGGGATTTCGCTTTTGTACTTGGCTCGGCCCAATTCAATGAGCTTGATGCCCCGAGTCTAGGAACCCGTTGGAGCAACAGACAGCTGTTGTTCCATACTCCTCGGCCAACGCATCACACGAATCGTCATCGTCATTACGGGCGGCTTCTCCCGCCTGCCACCCGGAGCGTCTGAGGGCTTTAGCCGGGTCCTGGCTGCCTCCACCCGAACCTACAACGAGCTCAACTGGTTTGGTGGTGTCGTCGGCGGACGCATCAACAGTTTTGCGTCGACGCGGCGACAGATGTACCGGGGCACACGCGCGATCCTGGATTGGTATGACCATGCAGATGCGCAGGCCCTTCACAGCGGAATGACAGTCCCCTCGTCCTGGGACCCCTGCTTCACGCTGTGGATGGACCGCGCTGACCTGCTCCAATGGGGCACCGCGGCACTACCGCCACCATCGCGGGCAGCTCTCGCTGGGGCAGCATCCCGCTGAAGTCCCCAATGAGGGGAGGGGGCGCACAGGGGCACACCGGGTCGCCAGACCAAGGTCGTAGCCCGGCATCGGGCAACCCGCGCCTATGAGCGAACCGGCCGGGCTTCGAGACACACAGGCGGTCCTCGAGGGGCAGCTGCGGCGCGGCTGACTGCCGATTGTCGATTCCCGGGGACAAATGATGTGCGTGAGATCGATTGCAGCACAAGATCTTGGTGCGTTACCTGCACACTGACGTATGCGGCCTCAGTGCCGCTACGTAGGGCTCGACGTGAGCCGCGGAAATGCCGGATGGCAGCCACCAGGTTTTCGAGGTGGTCTGCTCGGCCCGCGTGATGCCAGCCGACGAAGCCCTCCTCCCCCTCCCCTTTGCCCGTTGCCTTGAGGTCTTGGAGCCGCCTATTATCTGCGTATGAATGCAGGTACGGAAGCGTTCAGGTGCAGACTGCCCGGCGATCAGGTGGATCTGGTGGTCGAGGTGTTCCGGATGCTGGCCGATGCCACCCGCGTCCCGTTGCTGCGGGCGTTGCTGAAAGGCGCGAAATGTCGGTCAACGACCTAGCCACCCATATCGGCAAACCAGCACCGTCGGTGTCGCAGCATTTGGCGAAGTTGCGGATTGCGCGGCTGGTCCGCACCCGCCGCGAAGGCACCAGGATCTTCTGCGGCCTGGACAACGACCACGTCGGGCCGCTCGTCACCGACGCTGTGTTTGACGCCCAGCATGCCGGTCCGGGTGTGCCCGGACATCACCGAGAGGCCACCGAGCTCGCCACCCTGTGCCCCGGTGCCACCTTCACCGCCGATTCGACTCCGATCCGATCGGCAGGACGCCGCGCATGATCCACGATGCAGGCCACACGGCCGCGGGCAGCCACGACCACTTGCGCCACGGCCACACTCACGGCCACGGCCACGGCCACGGCCACGGCCATCCGCAGGGTCTGCTGGGGGTGATCAAGGCGACTTTCACTCCGCACAGCCACGACGCGTCCGACAGCATCGACGGGGCGCTCGAGTCCAGCGCCGCCGGGATCCGGGCGGTAAAGATCAGCCTGCTCGCTCTCGGCGCGACCTCGATTGCGCAGCTGGTGATCGTGGTGATCTCCGGGTCGGTCGCGTTGTTGGCGGACACCATCCACAACTTCTCGGACGCGTTGACCGCGATCCCGCTCTGGATCGCGTTTGCCTTGGGTACCAAGGCCGCCACGCGCCGCTATACCTACGGGTTCGGCCGGGCCGAGGACCTTTCCGGGTTGTTCGTGATTGCGATGATCGCCCTCTCGGCCATCATCGCCGGGGTCGAATCGGTCCGGCGGTTGATCAATCCGGTCCTTATCCAGCATGTCGGCTGGGTCGCGGCGGCCGGGTTGGTCGGGTTCATCGGCAATGAGCTAGTCGCCGTATACCGGATCCGCGTCGGGCGGCGCATCGGATCGGTCGCCCTGATCGCCGACGGCCTGCACGCCCGCACCGACGGCTTCACCTCGCTGGCCGTACTTTTCGGCGCCGGCGGCGTCGCGCTTGGATTCCCGCTGGCTGACCCCATCATCGGGCTGCTCATCACGGCGGCGATCCTCGCCGTGCTGCGCACCGCCGTCCGCGACGTGTTCTGTCGCCTCATGGACGGTGTAGACCCTACGCTGGTCGACACCGCCGAAGCGGCGCTGGCCGCCGAGCCCGGCGTGACAGGGGTTCGCAGTGTGAAGATGCGCTGGCTCGGCCACCGCTTGCACGCCGATGCGGAACTCGACATCGATCCGGCGACCAGCCTGTCTGACGCCCACCGGATCGCCCATCAGGCCGAGCACGCGCTCACCCACGCAGTGCCCAAGCTGTCGAGCGCACTCGTCCACGCCTACCCCACCGGCGTCGATAACCCGTGAGCGATCGACGGCCGATGAGGTCGGGTTGGCACGAGTGGACTGTTCTCGCCGTCGGTCGCTGTGCGCCGCGCCCTACCGTGCCCAGCACGGGTGGCGCCCCAAGCGGCCCTCGAGAAAATTCTTCTACCGTTCGAACTGCGCGCTGTGCGCGACACGATCGGTAAATCAACTTCTGACATCTGTTGGCAGCCTTGTCAATCGTGCAAATGCGCGTCGCCTTACGACGATAGTCAAGCGAGCAGGTCCGCCTGCGCTAGCGACGGGCCAGTCTCTGTCGAGGAGCGTTCCGGCCGCTAAAGACCTCCGGTTGGTTTGCTGTTGGGGCTCGATACCCCTGAAGTGGATCGTGCTAGGCGATCATTTCGACCGGAGTTTTCGCCCAACAAGTGTCGCCTCCCGTTTACCTGGCGACGTTGTGAAGGTTGCCGTGACGGCAACGGAGTCGGCTGCTGGCGGGTGATCGCTCCAATAAGGCACGCGGAAAATCGAATTTCTCGACCAAGAACGATATTCGCGCTACGCTCACGATCTTTCGTTCTTGACCTTGTCAAATTATTTCGCAAATTTCTCCGGCGGGAGCCCCAGTATGTCGTATGTGATCGCAGTTCCGGACCTGTTGGCCGCGGCGGTAGCGGACCTCACGGGGATTGGGTCCTCGTTGGGCGTGGCCAATCTCGCGGTGGCGCTGCCCACCACCGGGGTGATGGTTGCTGCCAGCGATGAGGTGTCGGCGGCGATCGCCTCGTTGTTTTCCGGCCACGCTCGGGAGTATCAGGCGCTCAGTGCGCAGGTGGCGGCGTTTCATGATCGGTTCACGCAGGCGTTGACGGGGGTCGGGGGGTCGTATGCGGCCGCGGACGCGGCCAGTGTGTCGCCGTTGCAGATGCTCGAAGAGGGCTTGTTCGGAGTGATTAACGCGCCTACGAATTTGTTGTTGGGGCGTCCGTTGATTGGTCCGGGCAGCAATGGGGCGCCGGGGACGGGGCAAAACGGTGGCGGTGGCGGGATTTTGTGGGGTAACGGCGGGAATGGCGGGTCGGGGGCGCCGGGGCTGGCCGGCGGTGCTGGTGGAGCGGCCGGGCTGATCGGCGCCGGCGGTCTCGGGGGTGTCGGTGGGGTCGGTGGCGGGGCTGGTGGGGTCGGGGGCGCCGGCGGGTGGCTGTGGGGCAACGGCGGTGTTGGCGGTACCGGCGGGATTGGGAGCGCCACGATAAGCGGCGGCATCGGCGGTGCAGGTGGTAGTGCGCTGCTGTACGGCAACGGCGGGGCCGGCGGAGCGGGCGGGGCGGGTGCGGCAGGTGCTGCCGGCACCGCCGGGGCGCCGGGCAACCCGCTGGTCTCGAGTGGTGGCACCGGTGGCCCCGGCGGCGAGGGCGGTAACGCGGGAATTGGTGGGGCGGGCGGTAACGGCGGACTGGTACTGGGTGCTGGCGGGGCCGGCGGTCAGGGCGGCGTCGGTGGGGCCGGCGGTGTTGGGGGGGTCGGCGGAGCCGGCTGGGACAACCCGCTTGTTGGCGCCACCGGAGGTCACGGCGGCAACAGCGGCACCGGTGGCCAGGGTGGTACCGGGGGTATGGGCGGGGCCGGTGGGCAGGGTTCGGCGGTGTTCGGCCAGGCGGGCGCAAACGGGTATGGCGGGGCAGGCGGTGCCGGCGGCAACGCCGGAGCACCCGGTGACGGCGGCATGGGCGGGCCCGGCAGCGCCGCCTCCCTCGGTGGTATCGGCGGCAACGGGGGCGACCCCGGCACCGGCGGCGTAGGCGGCACGGGCGGCGCAGCCGGTGGTCCTGGCGCCGGTGCCGGAGCGACCGGCGCACTCGGCTCAATAATCCCCGGTAACGGGGGTAAAGGCGGCACCGGTGGCCACGGCTTTGACGCCACCGACGCCATCGCCCTCAACATACCGGGCGGCACTGGCGGCGCGGGCGGCGACGGTGGCAGCTACGGCAACGGTGGCACCGGAGGGGCCGGTGGCAACGCCGGGCCCAGCAATGCGGCCGGCGGCAACGGCGGCGCGGGCGGCACGAGTGGGGTGATCGCCGGGGTCGGCGGCACCGGCGGTCACGGCGGCAATGGCAGTGGCAGCGGCGCCGGCGGGACCGGCGGGATGGGGGGAGCCGGGATCAATGAAGGACCGGGGAACGCGGTAGGCGGCGACGGCGGGGCCGGCGGTGCCTCACCCAACGGCCTCGGTGGTAACGGCGGGGTCGGCGGTGCGGCGACCAACGACGGCACCGGCGACGCGAGCGGCGGCAGCGGCGGGGTCGGCGGCACCGGCGCTGCGGGTGGCGGGAATGGCGGTGCCGGCGGACTTGCGACCAACATCGGAACCGGGAACGCCACCGGCGGTGCGGGGGCCGACGGCACCAGCGGCGGGGTCAGTGGCGGTAGGGGCGGGACCGGTGGCATCGCGAACATCACGAACGCCGTCTCTACGGGCACCGCGACCGGCGGCATCGGCGGCGCCGGGGGTGACGGGACCGCCGAAGGCGGCTCCGGCGGTTCTGGCGGGGCGGCGATCACATCCGGAACCGGGAACGGGATCGGCGGCGCCGGGGGTGACGGTGGCAGTGGCGGCACCACCGGCAAAGGCGGCATCGGCGGAAGCGGCGGCGAGGGGGGCATCAACAACGCATTTTCTTCGGGTACCGCAATCGGCGGCAATGGCGGGGCCGGCGGCGACGGCATCATCGGTGGAAATGGCGGAACCGGGGCTTCGGCCCAGATCGCAATTGGGGGCTCCGGGGACGCCATCGCCGGTGCCGGGGGAAACGGTGGCGCTGGTCCCAGTGGTGGCGGGCGAGGCGGGGACGGCGGTAGTGCGGGAGCGGGTTCATTCGTCGCTCCCGCGAGCGGCAAGGCGATCGGCGGCAGCGGTGGGGCGGGCGGCAGCGGTGGCACCACCGGCGCCGCGGGCATCGGCGGTACCGGCGGCGGCGCCAGCGTCAACGGCATTAATTCGACGGGTACCGCCACGGCCGGCAACGGCGGGGCCGGTGGCGACGGCACCAGCGGTGGAGTGGGTGGTAACGGCGGTTCTGCATCGAACCAAGGATTCGGGGTCGCAAGCGGCGGCGCCGGTGGTGCCGGCGGCGACGGCGCGATCGGTGGGTTGGGGGGCGCAGGCGGTGCTGGCGGCGGAGCGACCCTCAGCAACATCGCCGCCACAGGTACGGCCCAGGGTGGCAACGGAGGGGGCGGCGGCTCCGGAGCCGCCGGGGGTAACGGCGGGGGCGGCGGTACTGCGACGCACTCAGGAACCGGGAACGCCGTAGGCGGCGATGGCGGGCTCGGTGGAGGCGGCGCCGCCGGAAAGGGCGGGGCCGGCGGGACGGGCGGCAGCGCGGTCACCGGTAACACCGCCTCCACGGGTACCGCCACCGCCGGCGACGGCGGAGCCGGTGGCGACGGCACGAGCGGCGGCAACGGCGGTGGGGGCGGCTTTGCATCCACTACCGGACTCGGAACCGTCACGCCCGGCAGTGGCGGGGCCGGCGGCACGGGCGTCGCAGGTGGCGGAGGCAGCGGCGGCCGGGGCGGCAATGCGGTCGTCGGCAACAGTGCCTCAACGGTGGCCGTTGTCGGGGGCACCGGCGGTGCGGGCGGCCGGGGCGTCGACAACGTCGGGTTCACTTTGGGAAGCGGCGGTGCCGGCGGCGATGCACAGACGATCAACGCGACGGCGCAGTCCGTCGGCGGAGCCGGCGGGGACGGCGGGGACGCCACCACCGGCACCGGCGGACATGGCGGCGGCGGTGGTACGGGGTTCAACTTCGCGAGCCAACCCGGAACTGGGAAAGCGATCGGTGGCGCAGGGGGCTCGGGTGGCAGTGGCGGAACCATCGGCGCGGGTGGGAACGGCGGCGCGGGCGGCGCCGGGGACATCGCTAACACCGCTTCTGCGGGCACCGCGGTAGGCGGCGACGGCGGGGCCGCGGGCATCGGCGCGGCAGGCGGCGGGTCCGGCGGCAGCGGCGGCGCCGCGATCAACAGCGGAACCGGAAACGCGATGGGCGGCGCCGGGGCGGACGGCGCCAGCGGCGGCACCGGCACCGGAGGAAACGGCGGCGCAGGCGGTACCGCGACCATCGGCAACGGGTCGTCTGTGGGTACCGCCACCGGAGGCAACGGCGGGGCCGGAGGTGGCGGCACCCTCGGCGGCACCGGCGGAGGTGGCGGTACGGCCCAGGTCACCGCGGGTGGGTCCGGAACCGCGCTCGGAGGCCTCGGCGGGAGCGGCGGCGACGGCGTCAGCGGCGGAATCGGTGGAAGCGGTGGCGCAGCCACTACGAACGGAATCGGTGCTGCCACCGGCGGACACGGAGCTGCGGGGGGCGCCGGCACCACAGGCACCGGCGGCAAGGGCGGTGCCGGCGGGGCCGCAACCATCTCGAACGGAACCTCGGCTGCTGCCGCGACCGCTGGTGCCGCCGGGCACGGCGGCTCTGGTGCCGCCGGTGGGGCGGGTGGGGACGGCGGCAACGCGTCTACCAGCGGGACCGGAATTGCCGGTGGAGGCGATGGCGGAGACGGCGGCGACAGTTCGGCAATCAACGCCCAGGGTGGGGCGGGCGGGGATGGTGGCGACGCCCACTCCGCTGTTCTGGCCAACGCAACACCCGGCGTCGGCGGAACCGGCGGACTGGGCAGCCCCCCAGGCGTAGATGGGTCGGACGGATTGGCGTCGTGACGAGTCGTCGCCGAGCAGGCGCCCGGGAGGATTCCCATGGGTACAGGTGCGTTCCGTGCGGCAGATGGTCGAGCGGTGACCATCTCCTACGACGACGTGCACAGATCCGGGTGCGCTCAGCTGGCCACGACCGACGTACCGTGACGGACCCGACGAGGCGGCACGCGGCCGTCGCGGTGGTGCTGGCGGATTCCGAGGTCGGTGAAGGCCGCGTGCATACCGCTCCGGTGGACGATTGAATCAGCGGCCGCCGCCTGCCCGAGGAGGCCCTCGACGGCCAGCTGATCGACGTGGCGGGAGGTGCGGCATTCCTGTTGTGCCGCACAGCATCCCGTTTGAGATATCACGCCGCGCAAGTGGGCACTGCCGGGGCGGCGGTCTTGATCCGGGCGAAACGGCGACCCACGCCGCGTTGGGGGAATTGGACGAAGAGGTCGGGGTGCGGCCGCCGGAGTCCGCGGTGTTGGCTCTGCTCGACGACCATCCGACACGGTCCGGATACGTCATTACGCCCATCGTCATCTGAGGAGGCGGCCGGCTTGATGTGCGCCCGGCGCCCGATGAGGTGCTGGCCCTCTACCGGGTGGGATTGCACCAACTTCAGCGAGACGACTCGCCGCGCTATCAGCATCGAGGAAAGTCGCCGTCCGGTCGTGCAGATCCGCCAACAACTGTCAGCGGCATGTGGGGCGCGGGCCGGGCTGGGACCGGCGTCGCTGGTGCTCTACGACGTCGCCGACTCCCCGATAAGTCGAGGCCGGCTGTGGCACGCGATCTTCGTCGAGCACAGCGTTGTGCCCCAGACAGCGAGCCGGTGTACCCGGTCGAGTTATGACGCCCAGCGGGACTTAAGCGAGCACTGCGGCGATCTCGGACGCCGCCTCGTCGCCGTAGGCGCCGGCCAACCGCGCGTTCGCGCTCGCACGGTCCCACTCCCAGTTCTGGGTCCCGGTCGACTCGAGCACCAGCACGGCAACCAGCGAACCGAGCTGCGCCGAGCGTTCCAGGCTCAGCCCCGCGCTGCGTCCGGTCAGGAAACCGGCCCGGAAGGCGTCGCCGACGCCGGTCGGGTCAGTCTGACTCGTCTCGGGCACCACGCCGACGTGCACGGTCGTGCCGTCACGCTCGAAGATGTCGACTCCGTCGGCACCCAGCGTGGTGACCCGCAAATCCACCTGAGACATCACGTCGGCTTCGGTCCAGCCGGTCTTGGACAGCAGTAGGTCCCACTCGTAGTCGTTGGTGAACAGGATGGCGGCACCGCCGATCAGCCGCCTGATCTCTTCGCCCGACAACCGGGCCAGCTGCTGGGAGGGGTCAGCGGCGAACGCCAGCCCGAGCTTGCGGCACTCCTCGGTGTGCAGGAACATCGCCTCGGGGTCGTTGGCGCCGATGATCACCAGCTCCGGCGTGCCGACGGCAGACACCACGTCGGCGAGTTTGATGTCGCGGGCCTCCGACATCGCGCCGGGGTAGAACGACGCGATCTGCGCCATGTCGACGTCGGTGGTGCAGGTGAACCGTGCGGTATGCGCCGTCTCGGAGATCAGCACGTGATCGCAGTTGACGCCGTGGGCTTTCAGCCAGTCCCGGTAGTCGGCGAAGTCGGCACCTGCCGCACCGATCAACGCGACGTCGCTGCCGAGCACACCGATGGCGAACGCCATGTTCCCGGCCACTCCCCCGCGGTGCACGACCAAGTCGTCGACCAGGAAGCTCAGCGACACCTTGTGCAGGTGTTCGGGCAGCAGTTGTTCGGAGAATTTGCCGGGAAAGCGCATCAAATGGTCTGTGGCGATAGAACCGGTCACCGCGATGGTCACGAAAAATCCACCCTTCGTTTATTCAGTCGTCTAGCTTCTCATGTATGGCAGCTTGGCGACCAACGCTGTCGCCGCGAGGCAGCGCGCAGCCGTTGCGCTAGCCTGCCTAGAGACTCATGTGGCTGCCGCGGCTGGACATCCGGACGGCAACCCGATCTCGCCTCGTCCCCACAGCGTAGGAGAACAACGATGGCCGGTCCGCACCCGCCGAACCCTGCTGTGGGCGCGCACGAACCGCAACGAGCGCAGCCGTACGGGCCAAATCCGCCCGAGACGCTGAATTTCCCGCACGGCGAACCGTCCTTCGGGCCCGGCAACGCAAGCCCGGCAACCGGGTACCCCGGTTCGCCACAGCCCCCGCGGCGGCGGCCGAAGCGCCTGCTCATCGGCATACTGCTGGCCGTTGCGCTGGTCGCCGCGTTGACGACCGCCATCGTCTACGGGGTCCGCACCAATGGCGCCAACACCGGCGGCAGCCTCTCGGATGCCTCGGCCAAGACGGCGATCCAGAGCTACCTCAACGCCCTGGCGCACAAGGACATCGACGGGATCATGCGCAACACACTTTGCGGCATCTACGACGCCGTCAAGGACAAACGCTCCGACCAGGCACTGGCCAAGCTCAGCAGCGACGCCTTCCGCAAACAGTTCTCCGAGGTGGAAGTGACGACGATCGACAAGATCGTCTACCTGTCGCAGTACCAGGCCCAGGTGCTGTTCAGCATGCAGGCGACACCCGCCGCGGGCGGTCCGTCACGCGGTCAGGTACAGGGCATAGCCCAGCTGCTGTTCCAGCGCGGGCAAATTCTGGTGTGTTCCTACGTGCTACGCACCGCAGGCCAGTACTAGCGCGTTAGTTGAACGAGTCGCCGCACGCGCACGAACCGGTGGCGTTCGGGTTGTCGATGGTGAAGCCCTGCTTCTCGATGGTGTCGACGAAATCGATCGACGCGCCTTCGACGTACGGTGCGCTCATCCGGTCCACGGTCAGTGTCACACCGCCGAACTCCACGGTCAGGTCGCCGTCGAGGGTGCGGTCGTCGAAGAACAGGTTGTAGCGCAGGCCCGCGCATCCGCCCGGCTGGACGGCGATGCGCAGTGCCAGGTCGTCGCGTCCCTCCTGATCCAGCAGGGCCTTCGCCTTCGCAGCAGCGGCCTCGGTCAGGATCACGCCGTGGGTCGTGGCGGTCGGCTCGTTCTGCACCGTCATTGCTTCTCCTACATGCTCATCGTCGGGTGGGCCTGGCCAGCGGGATATCTGGGGCCTGCTCGAGGAAACCCACTAGGTCAACGGTACCCCGGCGGGCCGGTATTCCCGAGTCGTGCCGCTGTCTCCGAGGCAAGTCCCATCAGCTGATTGGCGGCATCAGCCAGTGCCAGACGCACCGAACCTGCGTATTCGCTCATGGCAAGGGCGGACATGATGCCTGACACACGGGTGGTGGATTTGTCCACCGACACCTGACCTGCCAGCACGATCACCGGGATACCCAGCGGACGAGCCGCTGCTGCGATCTCACCGACCACCTTGCCGTGCAGTGATTGCTCGTCGAAGTGACCTTCGCCGGTGACGATCATGTCGGCGTCTTCCAGGTCGTCGGCGAAGTGGGTGAGTTCGGCGAAGATCGCCGCGCCCGACTCGCAGCGCCCTCCCAGCGCGAGCAGCCCGGCCCCGATGCCGCCGGCGGCCCCCGCGCCGGGTTCCGCACTCACGTCGCGTCCGGCGACGGTGTCCAGCACCATC
Source organism: Mycobacterium sp. ML4 (assembly GCF_054515735.1). Classification (NCBI taxonomy): domain Bacteria; kingdom Bacillati; phylum Actinomycetota; class Actinomycetes; order Mycobacteriales; family Mycobacteriaceae; genus Mycobacterium; species Mycobacterium sp. ML4. The sequence goes on along the minus strand of NZ_JBTNSY010000027.1, from coordinate 43,741 downwards.
GCCCATGCCTCCAGCCGGACTTCCAGCTTGGCGACGGTCGCCGCGTCCGCCCCTTTCTGCGGGGCGAAAACCCTGGCCGCCCCCCAGGGTCCCAGCAGCGGATATTCCACGTCCGAGGCGGCGATGAGCTCGATCCCGGACAGCCATTGGCGGGCCGTGTCCAGGCCGCCCAGCTCATCAATCATGCCCTTACCGCCGTCGGTACACGCACTGCCGCCCAAACCGACCACGATGCGCACCGCGCCGGCCTTGAGGGCGGCGGCGATCAGCTGACCGACGCCCTTGCTGTGAGCCGCCATCGCCGTCTCCGGCGTCGGCGGGCCGCCGAGCAACGCCAGACCACAGGCCTGCGCACATTCCAGATACGCCGTCCGCGACTGCTCCTCGAACACCCACTGGGCGTCGACGTCGGTGTCCAGCGGCCCGGACACGCGCAGGCGTCGCAATCCCCCGATCCGATTGGCCAGCACCTCGACAAACCCGGGGCCGCCGTCGGATTGCGGTGCCACGATGAAGGAATCGCCGGGTCGAGACCGTGTCCAGCCAGTGGCGATGGCAGCGGCGGCCTCCACCGCCGACAGGCTGTCGCCGTAACAGTCAGGCGCCACCAGCACCCGCATCGCGGGCAGCTGCAGCCTGCCGGGCCCGAAGGCACCGGCAGCACCACCCCCCGCCTGCGCCACGTTCATCACAGGCCAGCGTAGGTCTCCGCGAAGTTTGCCGTGGGCAATACAGCCGCAATTAAGGATGCTCACGCAATCGAAGTAACCTGACGAGTGTGAAGCTGCTGGGCCGTAACAAGGGCCGTGACGAGGGTGATGACGCGCCGGGCGGGCCGGACCAGGATTCGCCGCCGGCGCCGGCGCGGGGAACGCGCACCGGACCCAAGGGCCGGCCTACGCCCAAGCGCAGCGAGGCCCGCGGCAGGAAGGGTCCCGTGGCGCCGGCGCCGATGACGGCGTCGGAGGCCCGGGCGAGGCGCAAGTCGTTGTCCGGCACGAAGCTCAGCCGCGAGGAACGCCGCGCCGATCGCACGGCCAACCGGGCCCGGATGACCGAACGCCGGGAACGGATGATGGCCGGAGAAGAGGCATACCTGCTGCCGCGCGACCAGGGTCCGGTGCGCCGTTACGTCCGCGACGTGGTGGACGCCCGGCGCAATGTGCTCGGACTGTTCATGCCGTCTGCCCTGGGCCTGCTGGCCGTCATGTTCGCGCTGCCGCAGCTGCAGTTCTACATGTCCCCGGCGATGTTGGTCTTGATGGCTTTGATGACGATCGACGGGATCGTCCTCGGGCGCAAGGTCGGCCGGTTGGTGGACGCGAAGTTTCCGAAGAACACCGAAAGCCATTGGAAACTCGGTCTTTACGCCGCAGGGCGGGCCTCCCAGATGCGCCGGATGCGAGCACCCCGGCCTCGGGTGGAACGCGGCGCCCATGTCGAATGACCCGTTGATCTGACGTGCGCACGCTGGTACTCGGCGGCATCAGGTCGGGCAAATCCCGGTGGGCGGAGGACGCAATCACAAACGCACTGCAACCAGATCGACCGGTCCGCTATCTGGCCACCGGCGGCCTTGACCGGGCCGATGCGGACTGGCTGCAGCGGATCGCCGCGCACCGCGACCGTCGGCCCCGGCACTGGACAACGGAGGAAACCGACGACATCGGCCGCGTCCTGCAGCAATCCCCAGCGGTACCGACGCTGGTCGATGACCTCGGCACCTGGCTGACCGGCGCTCTGGATCGCCACCGCGGATGGGACGGCGGCTCGGTGGACGTGCCGGTACAGCGGCTGCTTTGGGCAATCGAGGCGTTCGATTCGACGCTGGTGCTGGTCAGCCCGGAGGTGGGCTTGACCGTCGTGCCGGCCACCACATCGGGGCGGCGCTTCGCCGACGAACTCGGCAGGCTCAATCAGCGGGTTGCGGCGCTGTGTGACCGGGTGGTGCTGGTGGTGGCCGGACAGGCCCTGACGATCAAGGCGCCGGCGTGAGAGGCTTCGGCCCGGTGTCACCGCCCGACCCGGGCGTCGAGGCGGCCGCCCGGGCCCGCCAGGACACCCTGACCAAACCGCGGGGTTCGCTGGGCCGGTTGGAAGACCTGTCGGCATGGGTAGCGTCGTGCCAGGGCCAGTGCCCGCCGCATCAGTTCGAACGGGCGCGGGTGGTGGTCTTCGCCGGCGACCACGGCGTCGCGCGGTCCGGGGTCTCGGCGTACCCGCCCGAGGTGACCGCGCAGATGGTCGCCAACATCACGGCCGGCGGAGCCGCGATCAACGCGCTTGCCGATGTCGCCGGCGTGACGGTGCGGGTCGTCGATCTGGCTGTGGACGCCGACGAGCAGCCAGTCTCGGTGAGCGACAAGATCCGTCGCGGCAGCGGCGACATCGCGGTGGAAGACGCGCTGACCGAAGAGGAGACAGCGCGGGCCATCGCGGCCGGACAGCAGATCGCCGACGACGAGGTGGATGCCGGAGCCGACCTACTCATCGCCGGCGACATGGGAATCGGCAACACCACTCCCGCAGCGGTTCTGGTGGCGGCGTTGACGAACAGCGAACCCGTCGCCGTGATCGGCTTCGGGACCGGCATCGACGACGCCGCCTGGTCACGCAAGACGGCAGCGGTACGCGATGCCCTCTTCCGCGCCCAGCCGTTGATCGACGATCCGGTGGCTCTGCTGCGCTGCTGCGGCGGCGCGGACTTCGCGGCCATGGCCGGCTTCTGCGCGCAGGCCGCGATACGCCGCACCCCGCTGTTGCTGGACGGAATGGCGGTGACGGCCGCGGCGCTGGTCGCCGAACGGCTGGCCCCGGGTGCGCGGCAGTGGTGGCGGGCCGGTCACCGGTCCACCGAGCCGGGTCACACACTGGCGCTGGCGGCTCTCGAACTGGAGCCCATTGTGGACCTGCGCATGCGGCTCGGAGAGGGCACCGGCGCTGTGGTGGCTCTACCGGTGCTGCGCGCCGCGGTGGCCGCACTGTCGTCGATGTCGACGTTCACCGAGGCCGGGGTCTCCGGCGCGATCAGCCCGTGATCCGATCGCTGGCAACATCTTTCGCGTTCGGCACGGTGCTGCCGGTTCCCCGGTCCCGGACCGGCCCGATGGGTCGCGGCGCGCTGAGCGCACTGCCGGTGGTCGGTGTCGCGCTCGGCGCGCTGGCCGCGGCCGTGAAATGGGGAGGCGTGGCGGCGTTCGGCCAGTCCAGCGCACTGCCGGGGTTGCTCGCGGTGACGGTGCTGCTGCTGGCCACCCGAGGGCTGCACCTTGACGGTGTGGCAGACACTGCCGATGGGCTGGGCTGTTACGGACCGCCGCAGCGCGCGCTGGCCGTGATGCGCGACGGGTCCACGGGGCCGTTCGGGGTCGCCGCCGTCGTCCTGGTGATTGCGTTGCAGGCGGCCGCCTTCACCCGGCTCGGGTTCCCGGCGATCGTGCTGGCGGTGTTCGCCGGCCGGGTCGGTGCGGTGTTGGCTGGTCGGCGGCCGGTGCCGGCGGCCGAAGGCAGCGCGCTGGGCGTTCTGGTCGCGAGCACCCAGCCGCCGCCGGTGGTAGCGGCGTGGCTGGTCGCGCTGTTCGCCGGCTCGGCACTGGCCACCCCGCGGCCCTGGCAAGGGCCGATAGCGGCTGTGCTGGCGATATGCTGCGGAGCCGCCCTGGTCAGGCACTGTGTGCGCCGGCTCGGCGGTATCACCGGTGATGTGTTGGGCGCCGCGATCGAGCTGACCACCACGGTGTGCGCAGTGACGCTCGCGGGCTTTGCGCCCCTGTGAGGCCGCCGAGCGTGAAGCTGGCTTCACGCTCGCGTCCCAGCGTGAAGCCAGCTTCACGCTCGGCGGGACAGACTAGCCCAGCCGCGACATCCACCCGTGGGTGTCGGCGAAGGTGCCGCGCTGAATCCCGGTCAACGTGTCGCGCAACGCCATGGTCACCTCGCCCGATCGGCCGTCGGCGATGGTGAACTCCCCGTCGCCGTACTTCACCCGAGAGACGGGGGTGATGACGGCAGCGGTGCCGCAGGCAAACACCTCGGTGATCTCACCGGAGGCGGCCTTCTTCTCCCACTCGTCGATATCGATCTTGCGTTCCTCGACTGCAAACCCGGCATCAGTTGCCAACTGCAGCAACGAATCTCGGGTAATCCCGGGTAGCAGCGAACCCGACAGCTCGGGGGTGACCAGCCGTGCCGAGCCGCCGCTGCCGAATACGAAGAACAGGTTCATGCCACCCATCTCTTCGACGTAGCGACGCTCTACTCCGTCCAGCCACACCACCTGGTCGCAGCCGTGTTCGGCCGCTTCGGCCTGAGCCAGCAGGGAGGCGGCGTAATTACCGCCGAACTTGGCCGCTCCGGTGCCGCCCGGGCTGGCCCGCACGTACTCGGTGGACACCCAGACGGTGACCGGGCTGATGCCGCCCTTGAAGTACGCACCGGCGGGCGAACCGAACAGCAGATAGCGGTACTCCTTGGCGGGCCGCACGCCGAGGCCGGGCTCGGTGGCGATCATGAACGGCCGCAGGTACAGCGCCTCCTCGCCGCCGGCCTTGGGCACCCATTGGTTGTCGACGGCGACGAGCTGGCGCAACGACTCGAGGAACAGCTCGTCGGGCAATTCCGGCATTGCCAGCCGGCGCGCCGAGGAGCGCATCCGCGCGGCGTTGGCATCAGCGCGGAACGCCACCACGGAGCCGTCGGCCCAGCGATAGGCTTTGAGGCCCTCGAACACTTCCTGGGCGTAGTGCAGCACGATGGCCGACGGATCGAGTTCGATCGGGCCATACCCGAGGACGCGCGCGTTGTGCCAGCCTCGGCCTTCGATGTAATCGATGGAGACCATATGGTCGGTGTGATATTTGCCGAAACCTGGGTCGGCCACGATCGCTACCCGCTCGGCCTCGGTGGCGGGGTGCTCCGCGCGCGTAACCGAGAACTCGAGTGGGCCGCTGGTCATGGCGCTGATTCTATAACCGTGCGCGAACGGGTTTTTGCCACGCGCACCGACTCTAACGCGTCTTCAGCTCAACAAACGGCGGACGTACCACTTCACACGCGACCGCACGGCCGCGGACATCGACGGTGATTTGCTGGCCATCCTGAACCCCGGCGTCGGAGTCGATCAGCGCCAGCGCGATGCCCAGCTGCAGGGTCGGCGAGAAGGTGCCCGACGTAGTGGTGCCCACCGGGTTGTCACCGTCGAGCACCGTCAGCCCCGGCCTCAGCACCCCGCGGCCGGTGGTGCGCAGACCGCGCAGCAGTCGTCGCGGGCCGGCCTCTTTCTCGGCCAGTAGCGCATCACGGCCGAAGAAAGCGTCTTTCTTCCACCCGATTGCCCAGCCGCAGCGAGCCTGCAACGGCGAGATGTCAAATGACAGCTCATGTCCATGCAACGGATAGCCCATCTCGGTGCGCAGGGTGTCGCGTGCACCCAGACCGGCAGGCTGACCACCGGCCTCGGCGACGGCCTGGGCCAGCGCGTCGAACACGACTCCCGCCGAATTCCACGGCGGCAACAGTTCGTAGCCGTGTTCGCCGGTGTAGCCGGTGCGGCAGACCCGCACCGGCACATCGGAATACGTCGCGTCCGCGTAGCCCATGTAGTCCATCTCCGTCGGCAAGCCCAGTGCGGCGAGCACCTCCGAGGACCGGGGCCCCTGCACAGCGAGCACGGCGTGGTCGCGGTGCAGGTTGGTGATGGTGACATCGGCCGGGGCGGCGGCCTGCAGCGCCTGGACCACGGCAGCGGTGTTGGCAGCATTGGGCACCAGGAAGATCTCGTCTTCGGCGACGTAGTAGGCGATCAGATCGTCGATGACGCCGCCGGATTCGGTGCAGCACAGCGTGTATTGCGCCTTACCCGGGCCGATGCGGCACAGGTCGTTGGTGAGCGAGGCGTTCACGAACTGCGCCGCCCCGGGACCGCGCACCAGCGCTTTGCCCAGGTGGCTGACGTCGAACAGCCCCACAGCGTTTCGGGTGGCGTTGTGTTCGGCGACCGTGCCGGCGTATGACACCGGCATCAGCCACCCTCCGAACTCAGCGAAACTCGCACCGAGCTCACGATGGCGTGCTTCCAGCGGTCCATGCAGCAGTTCCGGCGCGTCGCTCACGGCGTCCCACCCTAGCTCGGACCCGTCCCGCTCGCCCGGCGGGTGGCACACTTGGGCACGTGTTTGATTGGGATGCGATGGAAGCCGCCGGAATCGCCAACGCGCGCGAGCGCGCCGATCTCATCAAGTATCTGGACGGACTCGGGTTCAGCCTGGACGAGATGGTGGAAGCCGAACGGCGCGGCCGGCTGTTCGGGCTGGCCGGCGACGTCCTGCAGTGGTCCGGCCCACCGATCTACACGGTGGCCGCGGCTGCCGAACAACTCGGGTTGTCCGCGAATCAGGTGGCGCAGGCGTGGGCGCTGTTGGGTTTGACCTTCGCCGGTCCCGACATTCCGGCGCTGAGCCAGGCCGATGTCGACGCCCTGGCGACCTGGGTCGCCCTCAAGGCGGTGGTGGGCCAGGAGGGCGCGTTCGGCCTGCTGCGGGTGCTCGGTGCCGCGATGGCCCGGCTCGCCGAGGCGGAATCGACGCTGATCCGGGTCGGAACTCCGGACATCCAGATGACCCACACCAACGACGAGTTCGCCACGGCGCAGGCCTACCGCTCGGTCGCGGAGTTCGTTCCCCGGATCGGGGCGCTGATCGACATCGTGCACCGTCACCATCTGACCAGTGCCCGAACCCACTTCGAGGGCGTCATCCGGGACACTTCGTCGAGTGTCGTTTGCGGCATCGGTTTTGCCGATCTGTCCGGCTTCACGGCGCTCACCCAGGCGCTCACTCCTGTCCAGTTGTCGGAGTTGCTCAACGCGTTCTCCGGCGCGGTGTCCGACGTTGTCCATGCCGACGGTGGCCGAGTGGTGAAGTTCATCGGTGACGAGGTGATGTGGGTGAGCGCTTCGCCACGGCAGCTGATCACCGCCGCCGTAGATCTCGTCGAACACCCCGAGGCGCGCGAAGAGGGATTGCAGGTCCGCGCCGGTCTCGCCTTCGGCACCGTCCTGGCAATCAACGGCGACTATTTCGGCAATGCGGTCAACCTGGCCGCGCGTCTGGCGGCAGCCGCCGCGCCCGGGCAGATCCTGGCCGATTCCGCACTGCACGACCAACTGCCCGATTGGCCGGCGAAATCGTACGGTCCGTTGACGCTCAAAGGTTTCGACGCACCCGTCCCGGCCTTCGAATTGCGCGCCGGCGGCAATCAGCTCGACACCGCTTGGCCGCGGCCGCGCTGCGACACGTAGACCTGATCGGCGCCGACTAGGGTAATTGCCCGTGACCACCTCCTCATCGGGCTACCAGGCTCCTGCTGTCAATGTCGCGACATCCCTGCCCAAACGTGGAGTCGGTTCGTCGGTCTTGCTGGTGCCGGTCGTCTCGACCGGCGATAAGGACGAACCCGGCGCCTCCGTCGCCGGGGATACCGCACTGCTGCCCACCGAAGCGGTCACCGAAATCGAGGCGGCCCTGCGGGCCCTTGGCGCCACCGGCAGCCCCGAGCAGGCGCACCGTCTCGTGGTGTCCTCGTTGCCGGTGGCCAGCGTCGTGACGGTCGGCCTGGGTAAGCAGCGCGATCAGTGGCCTCCGGAAGCGATCCGTCGCGCGGCCGGCGCCGCGGCACGCTCGCTCGGCACCTCCGAGGGTGTGATCACCACATTGCCCGCGTTGCCGGGCGAGGGCGTCTGTGAGGCCGCGGTTGAGGGCCTGATCCTGGGCAGCTACCGGTTCAACGCCTTCCGCAGCGCCAAGACGGCTCCCAAAGACCCGGGTTTACGCAAGATCACCGTGTTGTCGTCCGCGCGGGAAGCCAAGAGGCAGAGCGCGCACGGCGCAGCCGTCGCCACCGCCGTCGCCACCGCCCGCGATTTCGTGAACACCCCGCCCAGCCACCTGTTTCCCGCCGAATTTGCTTCGCGGGCAAAGGTTCTGGCGGAGTCGGTAGGTCTGGAAGTCGAAGTGCTCGACGAGAAGGCGCTCAAGAAGGCCGGCTTCGGCGGAGTGATCGGGGTCGGCCAGGGTTCGTCACGGTTGCCCCGGTTGGTCCGGCTCGCTCACCGGGGGTCGCGGCTGGCCAAGAATCCGAAACGGGCCAAGAAGGTGGCGCTGGTCGGCAAGGGAATCACCTTCGACACCGGCGGGATCTCGATCAAGCCGGCCGCGTCGATGCACCACATGACCTCGGACATGGGCGGGGCCGCCGCCGTTATCGCCACGGTGACGCTGGCCGCTCAGCTGCAACTGCCGATCGACGTGATCGCCACCGTGCCGATGGCCGAGAACATGCCGTCCGGGACGGCGCAGCGGCCCGGTGACGTTTTGACCCAGTACGGCGGTATCACGGTCGAGGTGCAGAACACCGACGCCGAGGGCCGGCTCATCCTGGCTGACGCCATCGTGCGGGCTTGCGAGGACAAGCCGGACTACCTGATCGAGACGTCGACGCTGACCGGAGCGCAGACGGTCGCATTGGGCACCCGCATCCCCGGAGTCATGGGCAGCGATGAGTTCCGTGACCGCGTCGCCGCGATCTCGCAGCGGGTCGGCGAGAACGGTTGGCCGATGCCGCTGCCCGACGAGCTCAGGGACGACCTGAAATCCACGGTGGCCGACCTGGCCAATATCAGCGGTCAGCGATTTGCGGGCATGTTGGTGGCCGGGGTGTTTCTGCGCGAGTTCGTCGCCGATTCGGTGCAGTGGGCGCATATCGACGTCGCCGGCCCTGCCTATAACACCGGCAGCGCGTGGGGGTACACGCCCAAGGGCGCCACCGGTGTGCCGACCCGCACCATGTTCGCGGTGCTCGAAGACATCGTCACGAACGGGTAGACCCCTCGGGCTTCAGTTGGTCAGCAGCGACCGCAGGACCCGGTTCGCGGTGCGACGGGGCCAGCCGTGCCACCCGTCGGCGGCCAGCGCCGCGTTGGCAGCGTTGCGACCACAGGCCCCATGCACGGAGCCGCCCGGCGTCGCCGACGCACTACCCAGGTACAGGCGTTCGATCGGCGTCTCGGCCCGGCCCATACCGGGTGCCGGGCGGAAGATCAGCATTTGCTGCAGCTGCGCGGTGCCACCGTTGAGCGCACCCAGGTGCAGGTTGGCGTCGCTGGCCTCGAGGTCCGACGGGCGTTGCACGAACCGGTGCAGAACGCGGTCTCCAAATCCCGGCGCGTGGTCCTCGATGACGTCATCCATTGCCTTTGCCAGCTGTTCGGCCGACCCGTCATCGTGCACGTTGCGCGGCAAATGCGTGTAGGCCCAGACACTTTCGGTACCGGTCGGCGATCTGCTCGGATCGGCGGTGGTGGTCTGGCCCAGCAGCACGAATGGCCGCTCGGGCACCACCCGAGTGTTGATGTCGGCCATCCAGCGAACCAGTCCGTGCCCGTCGGCCCCCAGGTGTGCGGTGCCCACCTCCCGCAGATTCTCGGCCCGCCACGGAATCCGGCCGTCCAGGGCGTAATTCACCTTCACCACCGGCGGATCCCAGACGAAGTGCTCGAGGTCTTCAAGCAACGAAGCGGGCAACGCGTCGGCGGGCAGCATGTCGCAGAATAACCGGGGCGCAGTCACGTCGGCGACGACCGCCCGCCGGGCTTTGACCGCCCGTCCGCCTTCGGTCATCACACCGACCGCCCGCCCGCCACGCACGGCGATTCGGGAAACGTTGTGGCCGTATTCGATTCGCGCGCCGGCCGAGCACGCCCGACGCACCAGGGCCGCGGTGAGCTGACCGGAGCCGCCGACGGGCACCGGCCAGCCCCGATCCTGGGCGAGCATGCACATCAACAGGCCCATCACGCCACTGCCGGGTGCATCCAACGGGATGTCGGCGTGCAACGCGTTACCCAGCAGCATGGCCTTCGGCGCCTCACCGTCGAACAATCGGTCGGCCATCGTATTGGCCGGCTGCACAAGCAGATTGGCCAACCGGACCGCCTCGGCGGTACCGAGTTTGGCGAGCAGCTGAGCAAGGGGAAGCATCGGCGGAAAAGGCGCCAGCAGTGCCTTCATCAATGGAGTCTTGATCTTCTCCCACAACTCCACCACCCGCCACCAGTTGTCGCCATCGGCCCGCTCGCGACGTTCGAACTCCGCCGCGGTACGGGCGGGATCGTGGTAGATGACTGCAGGATCCTCGTCGGCGGCGCTCAGCGGATGACCGACCACCGCCGGCGCGTGCGACCATCGCAACCCGTGGTCCTCCAGTTGCAGGGCGGCGATGGCAGGTGACGCCACCGTCATCGGATAGAACGAGCTGAACAGATCGGTGATGTAGCCCGGCGTCAGCTCGGCGCTGCGCACCGCGCCTCCGGGCTCCTGTTGCGCTTCGAGTACCAGCACGTCCCAGCCGGCGTCGGCCAGCATCGCCGCGGCAACCAGCCCATTATGACCGGCCCCCACCACCACCGCATCGACCGCGTCGGACGCGGTCACGGCTATTTGACCTGGCTTGGCTTGAGCCGTTCGGCCAGCGCCCCGAGGCGCCACAGGCACTCACGGTTGCGTGGGTAGACCGCCGTCAAAGCCACCCGGTCGGGCAACAGCCTGGCCGGGCCCGTGACCGGCACCTCGATCATCTCGATCCGGCATCCGTCCGGAATATCACTGAGCCGCAGCGTGATTCGCGCGGCACCGAACAGCCCGATGCGGGCCTTCAGCACCAGTTCCTCCCCCGGCGTGCAGCTCTCGACCTCCGTCTTGTCGTCGATCACCAAAGGCCACACCCCCACCGAGTGCTTGATGGCGGAGCCCGGCTCGGGCCAGTTCGGGTCTACGGCGCGAGTCCGGCTGTTGCCGACCACCCACTGCGAGTACGTCCAGCCATTGGCTATCACGTCCCACACGGCCTGCCGGGACGCCGACACGTCACGGATGGTGGTCAGTTCTTTGGTCAAAGTCATGGCATGTCCTTCCGCATTGCAACCTCCAACGCGGAGTACCCAGCCCGCCGCAAAGTACCGCAGGCAAAGGTTGCCAGGTTTAGCCCCGAACCCTCACGGCTACTACAGCAACCAGCAAGATCCTCCTCAGGAAAGGCCGAGAAGTGACTGTCAGACGGTTGATCATCGCGGTAAGCGCCGTGCTCCTGGTGGTCGGCGTTATCGGTTTGCTGGTACCGGTCCAGGTGTCCAACAGCAACGGCGGAACGGTGTCCTGCGGGAACGGATTGGCCTCGGACCTCTCCGGAGCACGGGCCGCCAATGACCGCAACGGCGCCAATATCCCGGTCCTCAACGAGATCATTCCGCACACCGACTTCGTGACCCAGTGCGAGTCGTCGTTGTCGAGCCGGCGGATGTGGACGATCCCGCTCACCGTGCTCGGGATCGCAGGCGTCGCCGGGGCATTGCTGGTGCGCCGCACCAGCGACACGACGGTGAAGGTCTAAATCACCTTCATTCGCGCGGTGCTGCGCAAGGCCTGGGGCAACACCCGGGACACGCCGTAGAGGGCATAGGCCTCGAAGGTGACCGGCCGGATCGGCTTGTTCTTCTTGACAGCGGAGACGATGGCGCCGGCGACCTTGTCCGGTCCGTAGCTGCGCAGGTCGAACATCCTGTCCAGCTGTCCGCGCCGGCCGTCGACCTTCTCGTCGTCCTTGCCGCGCGCGTCGAACCGGGTGGTCGCGATGATGTTGGTGTCGATGACGCCGGGGCAGATGGTGGTCAGCCCGACGTCGGCAGCGTCCAACTCGGCTCGCAGGCAGTCCGAGAACATGTACGTGGCCGCCTTGGAGGTGCAGTACGCGCTGAGCGACTGCAGCGGTGCGTACGCCGCCATCGAGGACACGTTGACGATGTGCCCGCCGGTGCCGCGCTCGACCAGCCGCCGCCCGAAAGCCCGGCACCCGTTGACCACGCCACCGAGATTGACGTCGAGCACGCGGTCGAACTGCTCAGCCGGGGTGTCCAGGAACGCGCCCGCCTGACCGATTCCGGCGTTGTTGACGACGATGTCGGGCACGCCGTGCTCGGCGCAGACCCGCTCGGCGAAGGCCTCGACGGCGTCCGCGTCAGACACATCGAGCACGTAGCAGTGTGCGACCCCGCCGCGTGCAGAGATCTGCTCGGCCGTTTCCTTCGCTGTGGCCTCATCGATGTCACTGATGACCAGCTCAGCGCCCTCGCGCGCGAACGCGATCGCGGTTTCGCGGCCGATGCCGCTGCCGGCCCCGGTCACCGAGACCAGCGTGTCGCCGAAGTAGCCGCGCGGTCGGCCTACCTGCGCCCGCAGCATCGCCCTACTCGGTTGCCTGCCCTCGGTCAGGTCGGCGAAGTCGCGCACCGCAGCGGCCATCACCTGCGGATGCGACATGGGTGAGAAATGACCGGCGCGGATGTCGCGGCGCCACAGCCTCGGCACCCAGCGTGCGGTCTCGTCGTATCCATGCGGGCGCACGTACTTGTCCCTGGTGTTGACGATGAGCTGCACCGGCGTGTCGATGATGTGCACACCCCGGCGGCGGAACTCGCCGGAGAACGAGCGCCAGTAGTTGGCGGGATACGTCTTCACCGACGTCGCAGCGTCACTCGGCATTTTGTCGGAGTGGTGTATCTGTTCGGCGGGGATGTTGTCGACGATGTTGCGCCGCACGGCCGCGCTGGACAGCGCCAGCCGCAGCAACAGCGGCGCCAGCACCGGGATCGAGAAGAAGGCCATATACGTCAACCGCAGGATCTGGCTCAGCGCGCGGGCCAGACGTCGCACCCGCCACGGTTGGCGCAGGGCACCGAAGATGAAGCTGACCAACTGGTCCTGAGCCGGGCCGGACACCGAGGTGAACGACGCGACGCGGTCACCGGCGCCGGGACGGCTGAGGTATTCCCAGACCGCCACCGAACCCCAGTCGTGGGCCAGTACGTGCACCGGCTCACCGGGGCTCAACTCGGCGATGACCGCGGCGAAGTCGTCGGCCATCCGGGCGGTGCGGTAGGCGGAGACAGGTTTCGGGGCCGACGACAGGCCGACACCGCGGTTGTCGAAACGCAGAATCCGGAACCGTTGCGCCAACAGCGGAACCACGCCGTCCCACAACACATGTGAATCCGGCCAGCCGTGCATCAGGACAACGGTCGGCCCGTCGGGATTGCCCTCTTCGAAGACCGCGATCCGGACACCGTCCGCGCTGTCGACGAACCGTTGTGGTGCATGTTGTGTTGCCGACATCAAACCTCCGCACCCGTCACGCGTCGTCGGGATTAATTCGGGATCAGTGGCCACACGGTAGCAAGGCCGGCCATCCCGACACGCACCCGAAGTCGCAGCGCCCTGACTGTAGGTCCCCGGTGGCAAAGTGAAAGGATAAGTTTTGACCTCGACGTGGGTTACCCACCCGGTTCGCGACGGTGTGGTATGCCAGAGGTCGACCTGCGCCGATCCGACGACCGTTCGAGGAGTCAACAGAGATGGCCTTCTCCGTTCAGATGCCGGCACTTGGTGAAAGCGTCACCGAGGGAACGGTCACCCGCTGGCTCAAGCAGGAAGGCGACACGGTCGAAGTTGACGAGCCACTCGTCGAAGTCTCGACTGACAAGGTCGACACCGAGATCCCCTCCCCGGCCGCAGGCGTACTCACCAAGATCATTGCTCAGGAAGACGACACCGTGGAGGTCGGCGGCGACCTGGCGGTCATCGGCGATGCCGACGACGACGGTGGTGAAGGCTCGTCCGAGCCGGCTCAGGAGGAACCGGCACAGGAATCCGCGGCCGAGGAACCGGCACAGGAAGAGCCCGCCGGCGAACCCGAGCAGGAAAAGCCCAGCAAACCGTCGGGTGGCGGCGGCGACGCCACGCCGGTGCTGATGCCCGAATTGGGTGAATCGGTCACCGAGGGAACGGTGACGCGGTGGTTGAAGAAGGTCGGTGATTCGGTCCAGGTGGACGAGCCGCTGGTGGAGGTGTCGACGGACAAGGTCGACACCGAGATTCCGTCGCCGGTGGCCGGTGTCCTGGTCAGCATCACCGCCGAAGAAGACGACGTCGTCCAGGTCGGCGGCGAGCTGGCCAAGGTGGGCAGCTCCGATTCCAGCGCATCCTCGGCCGCCAAGCCGAAAGCCCAGCCCAGTGAAGAAAAGGCCGCAGCCGAGCCGGAACCGGAGCCGGAGCCAGAGCCGGAGCCAGAGCCCGAGCCGGAACCAGAGCCGGAACCCGAGGCGAAGAAAGAACCGGAGCCCAAGCCCGAGCCGAAAGAAGAGCCCGAGTCCGCACCCGAGCGGGAGTCCAAGCCGCAACCGCAAGCCGACACCGCATCAGAAGGCGGGCCCTATGTGACGCCGCTGGTGCGGAAGTTGGCCGCCGAGAACAACATTGACCTGGCCGAGGTGACCGGCACCGGTGTGGGCGGACGCATCCGCAAACAGGACGTGCTGGCGGCCGCCGAGAAGAAGAAGCAACCCCAGGAACCCGCCAAACCGGCCGTCCCACCGTCGCCGCCCGCCGCCCAACCGGCAGCCGCGGCCAGCGCTGCCCCGTCCCTGGCCCATCTGCGCGGAACCAAACAGAAGGCCAGCCGGATCCGTCAGATCACCGCCGCGAAGACGCGGGAGTCTCTGCAGGCCACCGCGCAGCTCACCCAGACCCACGAGGTCGACATGACCAAGATCGTGGCGCTACGGGCAAGGGCCAAAACAGCCTTCGCGGAGCGCGAAGGGGTGAACCTGACCTACCTGCCGTTCATCGCGCGCGCGGTCATCGACGCCCTGAAGATCCACCCGAACATCAATGCCAGCTATAGCGAGGAAACCAAAGAGATCACTTACTATGACGCCGAGCACCTCGGGTTCGCCGTCGACACAGAACAGGGACTGCTCTCCCCCGTAATCCACAACGCCGGCGATCTGTCCCTGGCCGGGTTGGCCCGCGCCATCGCCGACATCGCCAACCGTGCGCGATCGGGCAACCTGAAACCCGACGAGTTGTCCGGTGGCACCTTCACCATCACCAACATCGGCAGCCAGGGCGCTCTGTTCGACACACCCATCCTGGTGCCGCCGCAAGCCGCGATGCTGGGCACCGGAGCCATCGTCAAACGTCCGCGGGTGATCGTCGACAACGCGGGCAACGAGTCGATCGGTGTCCGCTCTATCAGCTACCTGCCGCTGACCTACGACCACCGGCTCATCGACGGCGCGGATGCCGGACGTTTCCTCACCACGATCAAGCACCGGCTTGAAGAAGGCGCCTTCGAGGCCGATCTAGGGCTGTGAACCAGTGGCCAAAGCCGTTATCGCCATAGCGGGTTCGTCTGGCCTCATCGGTTCGGCTCTGACCGCGGCGCTGCGCGCCAATGACCACGACGTGTTGCGCATCGTGCGGCGAGCGCCGGCCAATTCCGAAGAGCTGCAATGGAATCCGGAAAGCGGTGTATTCGATCCGGACGCACTGACCGATGTCGACGTGGTGGTGAACCTGTGCGGCGTCAACATCGGACAGCGTCGATGGTCCGGCGCATTCAAGCAGAGCCTGCGCGACAGCCGCCTGGCCCCGACTGAAGTGCTGGCCGCCGCCGTCGCGGATGCGGGGGTCGGCACGATGATCAACGCCAGCGCGGTGGGCTACTACGGCGACACCAGAGACCGGGTGGTCGACGAGACCGATGCCGCCGGCCGGGGATTTCTGGCCCAGTTGTGCGTCGACTGGGAAGCCGCAACGCTACCGGCGCAGTACGGCGGCGCCCGGGTGGTGCTGGCCCGCACGGGCGTGGTGCTTGCCCCGGCGGGCGGCGCGCTGCGGATGATGCGGCCGGTCTTCTCGGTGGGACTGGGCGCCCGGCTCGGTGATGGGCGTCAGTACATGTCGTGGATCAGTCTCGAAGACGAGGTGCGGGCGCTGCTGTTCGCGATCTCCCACTCCACCCTGTCCGGGCCGGTGAACATGACCGGGCCGGCGCCAGTGACCAACGCGGAGTTCACCACCGCCTTCGGCCGGGCAGTCAAGCGCCCGACTCCGATGGTGGTGCCTGGCTTCGCGGTGCGCGCGGCGCTCGGGGAATTCGCAGACGAGGGCCTGCTCGCCGGTCAGCGCGCTATTCCGACGGTCTTGGAGCAAGCGGGCTTCCAATTCCACCACAACACAATTGGCGAGGCACTCGATTACGCCACCGCCCGCCGCGAGCAGGATTAAATACCTTCCCCGTACCCATTTCGCACCAGCGACTTCTGCGGTATCTTCCTTTCCGGCGCGTACCAGCCGACACGACGGACAATGGAGAAGCGTGACTGCCTCGGTTTTTCATGACGTGAAAAAGGAGGGGCCGCTTTACGCGCTCTTCCTGAACTGCACCCTGAAGAAGGGGCCAGAGGTTTCCAATACCGAGGCACTGTGCAATTTGCTCATCGAACGACTGCGGGCCCACGAACCGGACATCGAAACCGAGATCCTCCGCGTGGTGGATTACGACGTGAAGCCCGGCATTGGAAACGATGAAGGCGACGGCGATGAGTGGCCTGCCATCTTGGAAAAAGTCAAGCGCTGCAACATCATCGTGCCCGCCATGCCGATCTGGATGGGGGTGCGCTCCTCAGTGATGCAGCGCGTGATCGAGCGTCTGGACGGCACCACCAAAACCGTGATGTGCGAGCGCACCGGACAGTTCCCGCTCTATGGAACGGTCGCCGGGTGCGTGGTCACCGGCAATGAGGACGGCAGCCACGACTGCGTCGCCAATACCTTCGCCAACCTGTTGCACTTCGGAGTGACGGTGCCGCCCAATACCGATCTCTACTGGGTCGGCGATGCCGGGCCGGGGGCCAGCTATATCGAGGCGGGCGGCGAGCTTTCGCCGTACGTCCGGCGCAACGCCGAACTGACCGCACTCAACCTGCTCTTCGGCGCGAAGCTGCTGCGCGACAACCCTTACACCATCAACATCGCACGCCACAACGCAATTATGATGCAGCGCAACGAAGTCAAGACCGCTGCGATGAACCTCGCCATCAGCTATATGCGCGACAACATGCCGGAGTGATCATTCGTCGACTCACCGACACAGCAATGCAGGGTGATCCGCTCCCCAGTATCAGCGAGGTTGAAGCGACCGGACACATCGCCGAGCTCTACGACGACATCCGGAAGACACTGGGGATGTCGTTCGTCAATCTGGTGTGGCGCCACCTCGCATCGATCCCCGGCGGCCTGGACTGGACCTGGGCGACGATGAAGCCGCTCTATGCCAACGGCGCCGTGCACTCGGAGGCCGACGCGCTGCGCGCCACACCGGATCTGCCGCCGGTGCCCCGGTTCTCCACTGCAGCGCTCCGCTCGATCGGCCTCGAGGCTGACCACGAAACAACAATCAGGGCAACGCTTTACGGCTACGACAGGGGAAACCCGTTGAATACCGTGGCGTTCTGCGCCGTCCTGGCCCGTCTGCACGGCGCCACGCCACCGCCGTGCCCACCGGTGCGCCCACCGTCCCGTCCGCCCTCGGCGTCACCCGTGCCTCCCCCGCTGAACTTCGAACAGATGCCGGCCCACGTCGCGGAATTGGTGCGCAGCGTCAACCTGATCGGAGCTCGCGGGCAGGGTCGGACCCTGCAGGTCAGCTTGCCCCGCCATCTGGCTCGCTGGCCCCCCATGTTGGTCCTCTACTACGCGGTCCTGCAGCCGCTGCACGACAGCGGATCGCTCCTGCACGCCGTGGACAGCGTGGTCGAGGACGGCAGACGGCGCGGCGTCGCAGTCAGCGGAGCCCTCGGCGCCACCGGCCTCCCCGACGTCCCAACGGCGGCAGCGGTGCGAACGTCGCTGGAACAGCTGATTCCCCACGCGATGGGGCGCATGATTCCGGTTGTGAGCCTGCTGCTTCGGATGCTGCCCGTTGGTCCGACAGGATTTATCCGTTGATTGGAGAGGTAAAGGCATGAAGCTGACCGAGTTGATCGCGGGTCTCGGCGTCGCCGATGTGGTCGACGCCATGACCATGACACACACGCACCGCGCCCACATCATTGAACTCGACAGCCCGGATCCGAGCCGGGTGCTCATCGGGCCGGCCGTGACCATTTCCTATCTCCCGGTGCGTCAGGACCTGATGGATCCCCAGAGACACAGCCTCGGCCCGGCCATCTACCGCGCCATCGAAAACCATGACGCCCCAGGGGCGGTGCTGGTAATGGCCTCCAACGGCTACACCCACACCTCGCTGGGCGGCGGCACCAAGCTCAGTCGGGTGGAAAACCTCGGAATGGCAGGCATTCTCGCCGACGGCATGCTACGGGATTACGAGGAGCTGAACACCTACGGGTTCGCCACGTACAGCCGCGGCGAAACGGTGCGCGCCGGTGGCAATGAAGTCCAGCCCTACCTGGCCGACGTGCCGATCGCCGTCGGCGGCGTCACCGTCGTACCCGGCGATGTGGTCTTCGCCAAAGGCTCGACGGCCGTGGTCATTCCGGGCGGCGAGGCCGAAGCGATCTTGACCAAGGCACGCAACATCATGCACAAGATGGACGGCGCCAAGGAAAGCTTGAAGAACGAAGATCCCGAGACCGTCCTTCGCCAGGGCAGCAGCGAACTATGAGCGCACCGGCAAACACCAGCGAACAGTTGGTCAGTGCGCTGGCGGCCGAAGGCGTCCGATACGTTTTCGGCATTCCTGGCGATGAGAACCTGCACTTCATGGAGGCGCTGCGCAACGACGGGCGGATCACGTTCATCCTCTTCCGCCACGAGCAGGCCGCCGGATTCGCCGCCGCGGCATACGGACGGCTCACCGGCAAGCTGGCGGTAGCGATGTCGACACTGGGCGCCGGCGCGATGAACCTGACCACACCGGTAGCCCACGCGTATCTGGCGGCGATGCCGATGCTGGTGATCACCGGCCAGAAGGCGGTGCGAGACAACCGAATGGGCCAGTACCAACTCGTCGACGTCGTCGACGTGATGCGCCCGATCACGAAGTTCGCCGCCAAGATCCCCTCCGGCCCGATGGCCGGTGCTCTGGTGCGCCAAGCGATGATGTCGGCGCTGGACGGCCGTCAGGGTCCTGCCCACCTGGAGTTGCCCGACGACGTGGCTCGCGACACCGAGCTCGGGCCGTCGGTTCCGTGCCGGCACAGCGACGTACCCGTCGCGACGCAAGAAAGCATTGTTGCCGCGGCGGAATTGATCCAACAGGCCCGTCGGCCGCTGATCATGGTCGGCGGCGGCACCCGCGCCAACCGGCCCGAGGTGGCGGCGGCGGTGCGTGCCCTGATCGATAAGACCCAGATCCCGTTCGTCGCAACCATGATGGGCAAGGGCGTCGCCGACGAGGATCACCCGCGCTACATCGGATGTTCGATCATGCCCGCCGACTATCCCAACTGCGCCATCCAGGCCGCCGACGTGATCCTCAACGTCGGCCACGACGTCATGGAAAAGCCCACCCTGTTCATGAAGGCCGACGGCACACAGTCCGTAATCCATCTCAATCCGTTCGCGGCTCAAGGCGACAACAGCTATTTTCCGCAGGCTCAGGTAGTCGGCGAAATGGCCGACGCGCTGAACCGGCTCACCGCGCAGCTGACCCCTGATCCCGGCTGGGACCACGGCGGCTTCTGCCGACTCGCCGACGCGACGCGGGACAGCATCACACGGTCGGCAGCGGACACGTCGTTTCCGGCAAAACAGGGTTACCTGATCGCGACGTTGCGCGACTTCATGGCCGACGACGACATCCTTTCCCTCGACAACGGCATCCATATGATGTGGGCGACAAGGAATTTCAACGCGCGCCAGCCCAACACCATGCTGATCGACCACGCGCTCGGATCGATGGGAATCAGCCTGCCCGCCGCCATCGCGGCCAAGCTCGTCCATCCCGAACGCAAGGTGGTGGTGCTGACCGGCGACGGCGGATTCGCGATGAATATTCAGGAGCTCGAGACGGCGGTGCGGCTGCAGCTGGATCTCATCGTGGTGGTCTTCAACGACAAGAGCCTGGGCATGATCGCGATGAAGCAGATCGCCGACGGCTACCAGCGCTACGGGGTCGATTTCGCCAATCCCGATTTCGTTGCCCTGGCGCGTAGCTACGGCGCCACCGGGCATCGCCTCGACGACCCGGCACAGTTCCGTGCCCTGCTCGACGAGGCAGCCGCCGCGGGCGGAGTGCACATCATCGACGCCCCGGTCGACCCGCACGCGAACATCGCCCTGATGCAGGAGATGCGGTCGGTCGACTGTTCGCGCGTCGGCGGTTAACTCACGCGACGTCCGCCTTCGAGTCACTGTCGCGCCAGGGCCATCGCCCGGTCATTTCCACGGTCAGCGAGAGGCTCAAGAAGGTCCGGATCGCCACCACACCGGCCAGCGCCGCGACGTGCTGCGCGTTGGGCGTGACGACGATTGTCTTGACGATGTCGCCGGCCACCAGGAATTCCAGGCCGATCAGAATTGAACGTCCCAGGTTGTTACGCAGGTCGCGATAAGCCTGGTCCGGCTGGCGTGCCACCCGTGCAAGGAACAGCGAACAGGCGATGATGCAGCCGATCACGATCACCGAGACACCTGCGACATCGATTGCCGAGCCGACGTGGTCCACGATCTGCAGCAGACTCATGGCAGGCAGATTAGCGGGTGGTGAAGCCGTGGGAGGTGCTTCGCGTAACGTCGCTGAAGTGACGGGTTCAATTCGGGCCAGCTCCGCCCCGATCGACATCCGGCAGCTCGGAACGATCGACTACCAGAACGCCTGGCAGCTGCAGCGCGACCTGGCCGATGCCCGAGTGGCCGGCGGAGCCGACACCCTCCTGCTGCTGCAGCACCCCGCCGTCTACACCGCCGGCCGGCGCACCGAACCGCAGGAACGGCCCTCAGAATCCGCGCATGGCACCCCCGTCGTCGACACCGACCGGGGCGGCAAGATCACCTGGCACGGCCCCGGGCAATTGGTCGGATATCCGATCATCGGTTTGGCCGAGCCCCTCGACGTGGTGAATTACGTGCGGCGTCTCGAGGAGGCCCTGATCACCGTGTGTGGCGATCTGGGCCTGGAAACCGGACGGGTGGACGGACGCTCCGGGGTCTGGGTTGCCGGCCGGCCCGCCCGCAAGGTCGCCGCGATCGGGGTGCGGGTGGCGCGCTCGACGACGTTGCACGGCTTCGCGCTGAACTGCGATTGTGACCTGTCGTCGTTCACCGCGATCGTGCCGTGCGGCATCAGCGATGCCGGCGTCACCTCATTGTCCGCCGAACTCGGCCGCCGAGTTGCCGTGGACGACGTCAGAGCCGCCGTCGCCGATACCGTGTGCGACGCCCTGGACGGGTTGTTACCGGTGCGGGATCATGTGGCCGGCCGCGTAGCATCGACCATGTGACTGTCGCACCTCAGGGCCGGAAACTGCTGCGCCTCGAGGTGCGCAACGCGCAGACTCCGATCGAGCGCAAGCCGCCGTGGATCAAGACCCGGGCGCGGATGGGACCGGAATACACCGAGCTCAAGAGCCTGGTGCGGCGCGAGGGCCTGCACACCGTGTGCGAAGAAGCCGGCTGCCCCAACATCTTCGAATGTTGGGAGGACCGGGAGGCCACCTTCCTGATCGGTGGCGACCAGTGCACCCGTCGCTGCGACTTCTGTCAGATCGACACCGGCAAGCCCGCTGAGCTGGACCGCGACGAGCCGCGCCGGGTGGCCGAAAGCGTCCATGCCATGGGCCTGCGCTACGCCACGGTCACCGGCGTCGCCCGCGACGACCTGGCAGATGGCGGAGCCTGGCTGTACGCCGAAACGGTGCGGGCGATCAAGGAGCTCAACCCGTCGACCGGCGTCGAATTGCTGGTTCCTGATTTCAACGGCGAACCCACCCGCCTCGCCGAGGTCTTCGCGTCCCGCCCGGAAGTGTTGGCGCACAACGTCGAAACGGTGCCACGCATCTTCAAACGGATCCGGCCGGCGTTCACCTACCCACGCAGCCTTGAGGTGCTTACCGCGGCCCGTGATTTCGGTCTGGTCACCAAGAGCAACCTCATCCTCGGCCTGGGTGAGACGCCCGACGAAGTGCATACCGCGCTGACCGATCTCAACGAGGCCGGCTGCGACATCGTCACCATCACCCAATACCTGCGGCCGACCGCGCGCCATCATCCGGTCGAGCGCTGGGTGACGCCGGATGAGTTCGTCGAGTTCGCCCGATTCGCCGAAGGGCTGGGCTTCGCCGGGGTGTTGGCCGGGCCGCTGGTGCGCTCCTCCTATCGGGCCGGGCGGCTCTACGAGCAGGCCCGGGCGGCGCGAACCTCGAGCGCTGGATAAGCGGCACGTACGTATCCTTAGTGACTATGGCGAAACCCCGAACTGCTGCGGCAAACAAGGCCGCCAAGGCCGAGGCGGCGGCCGCCCGCAAGGCTGCTTCCAAACAACGCCGGGCCCAGCTGTGGCAGGCGTTCAACATGCAGCGCAAGCAGGACAAGCGCCTGTTGCCGTACATGATCGGCGCGTTCGTACTGATCGTGGCCGCCAGCGCGGCAGTCGGCGTGTGGGCCGGCGGCCTGACCATGATCATGATGATTCCGATCGGTCTGCTGTTGGGCGCGTTGGTGGCCTTCATCATCTTCGGCCGACGGGCCCAGCGCAGCGTCTTCCAGCAGGCCGAAGGTCAGACCGGTGCCGCTGCGTGGGTGCTGGATAACCTGCGGGGCAAGTGGCGGGTGACTCCCGGGGTGGCAGCGACCGGTCACTTCGACGCGGTGCACCGGGTGATTGGCCGCCCCGGCGTCATCCTGGTCGGGGAAGGCTCGGCCACCCGCGTCAAACCGCTGCTGGCGCAGGAGAAGAAGCGCACCGCACGGGTCGTCGGCGAGGTGCCGATCTACGACATCGTCGTGGGCAACGGCGAAGGCGAGGTGGCGCTGGCCAAGCTGGAGCGCCACCTGAACCGCCTTCCGGCCAATATCACGGTCAAGCAGATGGACACGCTCGAGTCACGGTTGGCCGCGCTGGGTTCGCGAGCCGGCGCGGCGATGATGCCCAAGGGGCCACTTCCCAACTCCGGCAAGATGCGTGGCGTACAGCGCACGGTACGCCGCAAATAATTAGCACTGCCCTGCTGGACCGCCGACAATTCGGTGATCTGAATTCAATCGACCGGAATACACCATGCCCGGTGGATGTCCGGGCGCCGGCAGCCGCGGCCGCCGGCCAGCGACCGTGCTGCCAGCAGTTTCTGTGACCGCCGAGTCCTGCCGCAGTGTAAAGCTCATTTACAGGTGGTCCAAAAAACAGCACCTATTCGCCATTCTGTATAGGGACTTAACATTGACGACGACGGAAATATCCAGTTTTATAACATTTTGATAAACAAGCGTGAATTCCGCCGTACTCCCCCGTACGTTTGCGCGTGATATTTCGGGCAATTCAGCGCGACTCGTCGGAAGCCGGGTCTCGACGGTGGGAGGACAGCAGTGTCGTTTGTGATCGTGTCGACGGAGACTGTGGCGGCGGCGGCCTCGAATCTGGAGGGCATCGGGTCGGCCCTGAGCGCGGCCAACAGCGCGGCGGTGACATCGACGACGGAGCTGGTGGCCGCGGGCGCCGATGAGGTGTCGGCGGCGATCGCAGCGTTGTTCAACGGGCACGGCGAGATGTATCGCTCCGTCAGCGCCCAGGCGACGGCACTTCACGAAGAATTCGTGCGCATCCTGAGCGCGGGCGGGATCGCCTACGGCAGCGCGGATGCGGTAAACGCCTCGTTGCAGACGATCCAGCAGAACCTGCTCGGCGCTATCAACGCCCCCACCCGGACGCTGCTGGGACGCCCGCTGATCGGCAACGGCGCCAACGGATTGCCCGGTACCGGCCAGAACGGCGGAGCCGGTGGGCTGCTGTTCGGCAATGGCGGCAACGGGGGGTCCGGGGCGACCGGTCAAAACGGTGGCAGCGGTGGCGCTACGGGCCTGTTCGGTAACGGCGGGGCCGGCGGCGCCGGGGGCAAGGGTGCGAACGGCGGCGCCGGGGGCACCGGCGGTTGGTTGTACGGCAACGGCGGGTCGGGCGGCATCGGCGGACTGGGCCTGCCCGGGGCCGGCGGAGCCGGTGGTGCCGGTGGCAACGCGATGGGGCTAATCGGAACCGGCGGCGCGGGCGGAACCGGCGGGCTCGGCGCCGTCGGGGGCGCCGGTGGCAGCGGCGGCAGTGGCGGCCTGCTCTTCGGTGTCGGGGGCAACGGTGGCGCCGGCGGGGTCGGCGCCGGTGGGGTCGGCGGAGCCGGCGGTCACGGCGGCAACGTCTTCGGGCTCATCGGCAACGGAGGCGCGGGCGGCGTCGGCGGACAAACCGGCAACGGGACCGTAGCGGCGCCGGCCGGTGGCAACGGCGGCACCGGTGGCTGGCTGTTCGGCAACGGCGGCGCGGGCGGCGCCGGCGGCTACAACATCTTCGGCGGCCCGGGTGGCGCGGGTGGCGCCGGCGGCAACGTGCTCGGCCTCATCGGTGACGGCGGTGCCGGTGGCGCCGGCGGGTACACCACAACCGGCGTGGCCGGGGCCGGGGGTGTCGGCGGCGGCAGCGGGCACCTGCTGGGCAACGGCGGAATCGGCGGAAACGGCGGCATGGCGACCGCCGCCGGAGGCACCGGCGGGGCCGGCGGCGCGGGGGGCAACGCGCTCACCGTCATCGGCAACGGCGGGGCCGGCGGTCTGGGCGGCAACGGTGTCGCCGGCAGCGGTGGAGCGGGCGGCAGCGGCGGTAACGGCGGCCTGGTGATCGGCTTCGGCGGTAACGGCGGAGCCGGCGGCCTCGGTGCCGCAGGGGTCGGTGGTGCCGGTGGCAACGGTGGCAATGCCATCGGGCTGATCGGCGACGGCGGCGCCGGTGGCGTCGGCGGGCAAAGCGCTACCGCGGTCACCCAGACGGCGGCCGCCGGAGGTAATGGCGGCACCGGCGGCCTGCTGTTCGGCAACGGCGGCGCCGGAGCCGCCGGCGGGTACAGCACCCTCGGTGGCGCGGGCGGCGCCGGCGGTCGCGGCGGCAGTGTACTGGGGCTCATCGGCGACGGCGGGGCCGGCGGCGCCGGCGGGGCCACCACGAACGGAACGGGCGGCACCGGCGGCGGCGGTGGCGTCAGCGGGCGCCTATTCGGCAACGGCGGACTGGCCGGCAACGGCGGCACCGCAACCAGCGCCGGAGGCACCGGCGGGGCCGGGGGCACCGGCGGCGACGCGGTTGCGCTGGTCGGCAACGGCGGAGCCGGCGGGGTCGGCGGTTACGGCGTCTTCGGCAGCGGCGGGGCCGGCGGCAACGGCGGCACCAGCGGTCTGTTGTTCGGCTTCGGCGGCAACGGCGGACTCGGCGGACTCGGCGGCGGCGTAGCCGGGGTCGGCGGGGCCGGCGGCAACGGCGGCAGCGCGGTCGGGCTCATCGGCAACGGTGGCAACGGCGGTCTCGGCGGTTTCGGCTTCACCGGCGGCGCGCACGGCGGTAGCGGCGGCAACGGCGGCGTGCTGTGGGGCAACGGCGGTTACGGTGGCGGCGGCGGCCAACTCGGCGGTGCCGGCGGCAACGGCGGCAATGCCGGCATGTGGTTTGGCACCGGCGGCGCCGGTGGTGACGGCTATGCCGGCGACGGCGGCGTCATCAAGGGCGGTAACGGCGGCAGCGGCGGTCGTGCCGGCTCAGGCATCGGTTTCGGCGGCAACGGTGGCAGCGGCGGTCTCAACGGGGGTGCCGGCGGCGGCACCGGTGGTGCCGGCGGCCAGGGCAGTACGCTGCCGGGCACATCCGGCAGCGCCGGCGCCAACGGGTGAGTATCAGCGGCGTAGCACCGCGGTGCTGGTCAACCGGTCCTGCAACCCTCGCCCGTCCGTATCGGTGAACAGCGGCGGGACCACCAGGAAGATCAGCAGTCCGCGGGCCAGGGCGCGACCGATGCCAATCGGCAATCGGCCATCGGTCGCCGCCACCTGGATACGCAGCGCAAGCTGGCCGGGCGAGAACCCAAAGAGTCGCACCGACACCGCGCCGATCGCCAGCCACACCACCGCTTGCACCGTCGACAACAACGTATCGGAGATCGCGCCGAACGTCAGCGCCAACAGCGCCAGCCCTCCGGCGATCAACCAGTCGACAAGCAACGCCAACAGGCGGCGTCCCATCGGCGCCACCGAACCCGGACCGGTCCGTGGCAGGCCGAGCGTTTCGCCGGGGTAACCGGCAGATGATTGCGGTGTCATCGCACGTGTCCGGTGATCTCGGGTGTCCCCGGATGGCACAGCCCGTTCAGCATCGACACCGGACCAGTTACGATCTTGCGGGCCATGGCCTTCACAATAGGCCCGGCGCTCATCCGGGTTCTGTTGCGGCCGCTATGGTGCGTAACCTCTGCGCAATACGGGGTTGACTGACGGGCAACAACTGCTCCCTAGCGTCGGCCGCGATCACCAAGTAAAGGAGCCTTCTGTGACGGATAAGACGCCCGACGACGTCTTCAAACTTGCCAAAGACGAAAACGTCGAGTTTGTCGACGTCCGTTTCTGCGACCTGCCCGGCATCATGCAGCACTTCACCATCCCGATCTCGTTCTTCGATGAGACCGTGTTCGACGAGGGCCTGGCCTTCGACGGCTCCTCGATCCGCGGTTTCCAGTCCATTCACGAGTCCGACATGCTGCTGCTGCCGGACCCCTCGACGGCGGTCATCGACCAGTTCCGCGAGGCCAAGACGCTGAACCTGAACTTCTTCGTGCATGACCCGTTCACCCTCGAGCCCTACTCCCGGGACCCGCGCAACGTCGCCCGCAAGGCGGAGAACTACCTCATCAGCACCGGGATCGCCGACACCGCCTACTTCGGCGCCGAGGCCGAGTTCTACATCTTCGACTCGGTGGCCTTCGATTCGCGCACCAACGGCTCGTTCTACGAGGTCGACGCCATCTCGGGCTGGTGGAACACCGGTTCGGCCACCGAGGCTGACGGCAGCCCCAACCGCGGGTACAAGGTGCGCCCCAAGGGAGGCTACTTCCCCGTTGCCCCGGTGGACCACTACGTCGACCTGCGCGACAAGATGCTGACCAACCTGATCAACGCCGGCTTCAGCCTGGAGAAGGGCCACCACGAGGTGGGCACCGGCGGGCAGGCTGAGATCAACTACAAGTTCAACACGCTGCTGCACGCGGCCGACGACATGCAGCTGTACAAGTACATCGTCAAGAACACCGCCTGGGCCCACGGCAAGACCGTCACGTTCATGCCCAAGCCGCTGTTCGGTGACAACGGCTCCGGCATGCACACCCACCAGTCGTTGTGGAAGGAAGGCAGCCCGCTGATGTACGACGAGACCGGCTACGCCGGCCTGTCGGACACCGCCCGCCACTACATCGGTGGCCTGCTGCATCACGCGCCGTCGCTGCTGGCGTTCACCAACCCGACGGTGAACTCCTACAAGCGTCTGGTGCCCGGCTACGAGGCCCCGATCAACCTGGTCTACAGCCAGCGCAACCGCTCGGCGTGTGTGCGTATCCCGATCACCGGCAGCAATCCCAAGGCCAAGCGCCTGGAGTTCCGTTGCCCCGACTCGTCGGGTAACCCGTACCTGGCCTTCTCGGCGATGCTGATGGCCGGCCTGGACGGCATCAAGAACAAGATCGAGCCGCAGGCGCCGGTCGACAAGGACCTCTACGAGCTGCCGCCGGAGGAGGCGGCGAACATCCCGCAGGCTCCCACCCAGCTGTCCGCGGTGATCGACCGGCTCGAAGACGACCACGAATACCTCACCGAGGGCGGCGTGTTCACGCCTGACCTCATCGAGACGTGGATCAACTTCAAGCGCGAGAATGAGATCCTGCCGGTCCAGATCCGGCCGACCCCCTACGAATTCGCCTTGTACTACGACGTATAACCACGTCTGGTCGTGAGCGACAGCCCGCTTGGTCATGCCAGGCGGGCTGTTTGCTGTGCGCGCCGAACCGAACCGACGCACACCCCCGTATGGTCGGCCTGCAACAACCGCCGATTCACCGCACTCGGCGACGCGGACGCCCCGGAGATTGCCGTCACGGTCGGACAGGTCACCAACGCCAACTCGACGTTGACCAGCAGCTCACCGGGAACATGACCAAGAACGGCAAGAGCCTCACCATCGCCTGTGGGCGGGCGCTGACCGCACGCGACAACGTCGTGATTGACACCAGTGGCTGCCGCCGAGACCCGGGCGACCTGGCGGTCAAGGTCGCTAATCAAATCGCCGGCAAAGTCGACTCGGCAAACACCAACTTGCTGGCCACCTCGCTGTCGAAGGGCTACGGTCTGAACAATTGCCAACCGACGGCAATGGACAAATTGACCGGTCTCGCTCTTGCCGAGTTCGTGTGCGGACTTAGCCCCGACCCCAGCGGACCGGTCTCCGCGATCTATCGTCTGCTGCCGGACACCGACGGTCTGGGTAGTGACTTCAAGAGCATCACTCAAGACATGATCATGACTCCGTGCAGCCCGGAAGCCGCTCAATCACCGGGCACCTGGCAGCAAGGCCAGACGGGTGGACAGCGGGCCTGCGGAACCCAGAAGAACGTCGCGACAATCACCTGGACCACCGACGGAAAAAACGTGTTGGGCTCCATCCGCTCGTCCAACTCCGACACGAGCGCCCTGCACCAATGATGGCTGTCCAACGGCTGAGCAGCTGAAAGTTCGGCGATTGCTGACATCGTCGCGGCCGGGCGGGTTAGTTTGAATGCGCCCAGCCCGGCACATCGTTGCTACGGTGCCGTCGAGCCAACCGGAGAGTGAAGATGCCAAGTTTCTCGATACTGCCGCCGGAGATCAATTCGGCGCTCATGTTGTCCGGCGCTGGCTCGGAGCCTTTGTTGGCAGCGGCGGCTGCCTGGCAGACGCTGGGCGACGAGTTGGGCTTGTCAGCCGCCTCGTTTTCGTCGGTGACGTCTGGCTTGACGGCCGCAGGGTGGCAGGGTCCAGCGTCGGCGTCGATGGCTGCGGCCGCCGCTCCCTATGCCGCGTGGCTCAATGCTTCAGCGGCGCAGGCGGCCGGAGCCGCAGTCCAGGCCCGGGCGGTCGCCGGGGTGTTTGAGTCGGCGCGGGCGGCCATCGTGGACCCGGTGCTGGTGGCGGCCAACCGTTCTCGGATCGTGTCGCTGGTGTTGACGAATCTCTTCGGTCAAAACGCTCCGGCGATCGCGGCCGTTGAGGGTATGTACGAGCAGATGTGGGCCCAGGACGTGACCGCGATGTTCGGATACCACGCCGCCGCCGCTGCCGCCGTCGCGCAACTGGCGCCCTGGCAGCAGTCGCTGCAAAACCTGCTCGGGACCGCCGGACTCGGCAACCTGGGCGTCGGCAACAAGGGCGACAACAATGTCGGCAACGGCAACACCGGCAACCAAAACGCGGGCAACGGCAACATTGGTAACTCCAACATAGGGAGCGGAAACACCGGCAGTTCCAACGTGGGCAGCGGAAACACCGGCGATTCCAACGTGGGCGCCGGAAACCGCGGTAACTCGAACCTAGGCGCAGGAAACCGCGGTGACCTGAACGTCGGCGGCGGCAACAGCGGCAACCAGAATCGTGGCTTCGGCAACAGTGGGAACGGAAATATCGGCGGCGGAAACAAGGGTGACGGGAATCTTGGCTTCGGGAACGTAGGCCCTACGGAAACCGCGGCTCACTCCGATATCGGTAATGGCAACACCGGGAGCTTCAACCGGGGTTCGGGGAACACCGGCAACGGAAACTGGGGCTTCGGCAACACCGGGGACGGCAACATCGGCTTCGGCAACACCGGTAAGGGCAACATCGGCTTCGGTCTCACCGGCGACAATCAAATCGGTATCGGCGCCCTCAACACCGGCAACGGCAACATTGGCATCGGTAACTCCGGCAGCAACAACATCGGCTTCTTCAACTCCGGCTCCAACAATGTCGGCGTCTTCAACTCCGGCTTTGCGAACATAGGCTTCGAGAACGCCGGAACCAACAGCACCGGTTTCCAGAACATCGGCGGAACTAACACCGGCTTCTGGAACACCGGCCTGGAAGGCACCGGCTTCGCAAACACCGGTGGCGAAGCAACGGGCGCATTCAACTCGGGTCGATACAGCACAGGCTTTTTCAACTCCGGTGACCAATCCACCGGCATGTTCAATTCCGGTCGCTCTGACACCGGCTTCTTCAACTCGGGCCGGGCCAACACCGGGTTCTTCAATGCGGGATCGTTCAACACCGGGTTCGGGAACTCCGGCGACATCAACACGGGCGGCTTCAGCGCGGGCAACCTCAACACCGGATTCGGCAGCGCAGTCAACGGGCCCGGTCCCAGCTCGGGCTTCGGGAACACCGGAGTCGGAACGTCGGGCTTCTTCAACCACGGCAACAGTTCCTCGGGCTTTGCCAACGCCGGCGACGAGGCTTCGGGCGCCCGTAACAGCGCATCCAATACGTCGGGCGTTGAGAATTCGGGCTTCGGAGGCTCGGGATTCCGCAATGAAAGCGACAGGGGCTCAGGCTTCTTCAACACCGACAACAACGGCGCCGGGTTCCAGAACTCCGGATTCTTCAACACCGGTATCCGAAATTCCGGAGTAGGGAACGTCAGCGACTTCGCTGTCGCCGACTTCGGGCATTCAGGTTTCTTCCACAGAACACCCCCGGCCCCGTAGTAGCCGCTCTGGCACTCGCCCACGATCAACCGCCCGGCCCCACCGGTTGCAGCAACCGACCGAAATGATCGAGCGCAGCCGCGAATTGATGCTCAACGGGCGTCCCGTAGCCGACCACGATGCCGGTCGTCGTACGGCGTGTCCCGTGCCAGAACGGGGCAAGACCGGTCAAGGCGATGTCGCGTTCGCGGGCAAGATCCACCACATCGTCCTCGATGAGGTTCTCGGGCAGGGTGACAACGGCATGCAACCCGGCGGAAATACCGTGGACCGCCGTCATGGGTGCGTAGTGATCCAGTGTTTCCACCAGCCGGTCGCGTCGATCGCGATAACGGCGGCGCATCCGGCGCACGTGTCGATCCAGGGCTCCGGACTCGATCAACTCCGCCAACGCCAACTGTGCCATCACCTCGGAACCGCGGTCAGCCCGGCGCTTGGCCTCGATCACCGCATCGACAAGGTCGGCGGGCAGCGCGAGCCAGCCGAGTCTGAGACCGGGGGCCAGGCTCTTACTCGCACTGCCCGCATAGATGACGTGCTCGGGCGCCAGGGCCTGCAACGCGCCGATGGGATGGCGGTCATACCGGAACTCCCCGTCGTAATCGTCTTCGATCAGGTACACACCGCGGGTGGCGGCGATCCGAGTGAATTCGGTGCGTCGTTGAGAGCTCAGCGTCACACCGAGCGGCGCCTGATGTGCCGGGGTGAGCACCACGACGGCCGCAGAATCCGGCCAGCCCTGCGGCCGGGCTCCGTTTTCGTCGACGTCCAACGGATGGACGGCGAGCCCGGAGGCTTCGGCGATCGCGCGGTGATCGGGAAGACAGGGATCTTCCAGCGCCACTGACCGGAGCCCGCGGGCAGCCATCGCGTCGCAGATCAAACGCAACCCCTGAGTGAAACCGCTGCAGATCACGATCCGTTCGCTGCTGGTCAGCACGCCGCGTACGCGGCCCAGGTAGTCGGCCAGGACTCGGCGCAGGCGCGGGGAACCGCGGGGGTCCACCGGTCCCAGTTCGACGTGCGCGGTGACATTCAATGCGCGCCGCATTGCCCGCAACCACTCGTCGCGGGGAAACATGCTCAGGTCCGGACGACCGAGGCGGAAGTCGGCAACGATGCGTCGGGCGGTGACCGCGGGCTCGACCCGGGCCGGCGCCAAGGCACCGTGTGCCACCTCGGTAGCCGCACCGGGCCGGGTTCGGAGGTATCCCTCGGCCGCCAGTTGGGAGTACACCTCCACGACCGTTCCGCGAGCAAGCCCGAACTGCGCGGCCAGCGCTCGCGAAGACGGCAGCCACTGCCCGGGAGCCAGACGACCATCCCGGATAGCTTGTCGCAGAGCACTTTCCAAAGCCACTCGGCGGCCCCGGCCGGGTGGCAGGTCCAGGTGGAGATCAGGTCCGCCGGGCTCACTGGTCCATGAAACAGCCATCGAATTGGACCTTATCGATGAACTGATTACTTCGTAAGGTCGCAGACATGACGGCCTCCACCGCGACAGATCGGCGACTCGACCGGACCGCGAGCCTGACCGCACAGGTCAACGCCGCTCAACGCGCCGCGGAGTCCATGCGCCCAGCGGGCCGCCGGCTCATCGACGACCCGCTGTCCCGCCACTTCGTCGAGCACCCGGCGTTACGGGCGGTGTTGGCACACCCGCTGCCGGCGAATGCCGCGCTTCGGGTGTTCGATCGGCTATGGGGCGGTCTGCACGCTCACATCGCGCTACGGGTGCGCTACGCCGACGACGCCCGCTCTGCGGCCATCGCTGCGGGCGTCGACCAGCTGGTGCTGCTCGGCGCCGGCTTCGACACCACCGGCCTGCGCATTGACGACGCATCGGTCACGGTGTTCGAGGTCGACGCACCCGCCACCCAGGCGCACAAGCGCCCGGTCACCGAGCGGCTCGGATCGAATCGCCAAACCGTCTGGGTGCCATGCGATTTCGAGCACGACAAGCTGTGCCACCGGCTTGTCGCGGCGGGCTTCGAACCCACCCGGCCCAGCCTCATCATCTGGCTGGGCGTCACGATGTACCTCACCGGTGACGCCATCCATGCCACCTTGAGCGACCTCGCGCAACTCTGCGCACCGGGCAGCCGTCTGATCGTGGACTACATCCGCGACGGTGTCGTCGAGGCCCGGACCCGATGGCCGGGCGCCAACCGCATCACCCGGTTCGTTGCCCGGCGCGGCGAGCCCTATCGCAGTGACTTCACCGAGCGCGGCTTCGACGCAGTCCTCAGCGCGCACGGGTTCCAGCCGCAGGAACACCTGGGCGTCGCCGGGCTGCTGAGGCGCTACGACCCGACGAACACCAGCCGCTTGGCCACCGATGACTGGCTGGCCGTGGCGACCGCGTACCGGCACTGACGCCAGGGCCTCAGAATTTGGGGCGATGCGCGATGACGCCACGCGACATTCGCACCGGCGTCCCGTCCACCACCTCGACGACCTCCAGCCAGGCGCCCGGCGCCACGAAGTGTGTGCTGATGTCCTCACGCTTCATCGAAATGATCAGCACGCCCGCGTCGGTCACCTCGAAGGCGTCCAGCGCGCCATAGTCGCGCGCTTCTCCGTTGGCGAAAACCACCGTGAAAGCCATGCTGGGAGTATCGCGTGCGGCCTCAGCCGTCGAGCGCGAGGTCCTTGCGGAAGCGTCGCAGCCCGTCGATCTTCTCGGCCAGGGTCGCATCCGGCCCGGCGTAGAACATCCACGGCATGGTGATGATGCCGGTGATGCCCGCCTGCTCGGCGCGCCGGTAATGCTCGCGGGTGAACGCGTCGGTCAGCGGGGTCAGGACGGTGAAACCGTCCATCGACAAACCGTTTTCGGCGCGTAACCTGCGTAGCGTGTCCACCGCCGCGATCGCGCGTTCGGTGTTGATCAGGTCCCCGATCCACCCGTCATAGCGGGCCGCGCGGCGCAGCGCGATGTCACTGAGCCCACCGACGTACACCGGGATCGGGGGCGGCGTCGGCTGCATCTCCAGGCGCGGCGCGCGGTAGAACGTGCCGTCGAATTCGGTCCAGCCCGGTGACCAAAGCTCCCGCATCAGATCGATCATTTCCTCGGTGCGCTTGCCCCGGGCCGCGAACTGCTCCCCCATCAGCTCGAACTCCTCGCGGCACCAGCCCACCCCGATTCCGAGTTCGATCCGCCCCGATGCCAAAAGTGCTGCGGTGCCAATCGCTTTCGCCGCTGAATACGGGTTGCGCATTGCCGGGATGTAGACCGTGGTGACGAACTTCAGCCGCGTCGTGACCTGCGCGAGAGCACCGACGAGCACCCACGGGTCGGGCCAGTCGGTGAACGGCTGCCAGCGCCGCGACCCGTCCCTGGTGTACGGGTAGGGCGTCTGCAGCGTCTCCAGATTGACGACGTGGTCGGGTATCCCGAGGCCGTCGTAACCGAGTTCGTCTGCGGCCTTGGCGATCTCGATGATGTCGGGGGTGTTGAGGAAGGCGCTGCTGACGTAGAACCTCACTGCCCGTTCCCGCCGTCCCGCGCCCAGGCCGGTTCGATGAAGACCCCTTCGGATTCGACAGTGACCCCTTCGGCATCCGAAATGAATCCGCGCGCAAACACTTTGACGCCCTCTCTGCGCTCTATCCAGGCTTCGGAGCGCAGCGGTCCCAGTGGAGTGCCACGCAGGTACTTCACCGTGATCGTTCCGGTGAATCGCGCCTTGGACAACCCCTCGCTGGCCGCCTCGCCGAGCATGTGGTCGAGCACCAGCGCACTGACTCCACCGTGCACCAGCTTCGGCGGGCCTTCGTAGGCCGCGCCGAGCACGAAGTCGGCCCAGCACCGTCCGTCGCCGTCGTGGTGTACGACCAGCGGCGGCGCGATCGGATTGCACGCGCCGACGACGGCGTTGCCCAGCGGGAGCGGACGGCCGTCGACGCGGTAGCTCACCCCGACGGGCCGGGTGCGCTGCCGCAGCGATTGGGTAGCCGTCTCGATCGCTGCTCGTGCCTGCGCGACGGTGTCGGCGTCGACCTCGGTGCGGACGGTGGCGTCCAGGAGATCGCGGACGGCATCGGCGAGCGGGGCATACAGGGCGGTCACCCGGTCAGCTTCAGGCGCGCTCAACACCTCGAACAGGGCGCCCAGCGCACCGGCATCCTGGGTCAACTTCCGAACACCCTGCGCACCACGGCTTTTGCCCGCCTTGTCACCCGCAGATAGTTGTCCAGGAATTCTCCACCATCGTCGTTGTGCCAGCCGGCGGCGACGGCGACTGCGTTCAGTTGACGCCCCGGCCCGGGCAGCTGGTCGGTCGGCTTGCCACGGACCAGTACCAGAGCATTGCGGGCGCGGGTCGCCGTGAGCCATGCCTGCCGCAACAGATCGACCTCTTCCTGATCGACGAGACCGTGTTCGGCGATGACGTCCAGGGACTGCAGCGTCGATGTGTTGTGCAAAGCCTGGATCTCGTGAGCGTGCCGTAGCTGCAGCAACTGCACGGTCCATTCGATATCAGCCAATCCCCCGCGACCCAACTTGGTGTGGGTGTTGGGGTCGGCGCCGCGCGGCAGCCGCTCGGACTCGATCCGTGCCTTGATGCGGCGGATCTCGTGCACCGCTTCGGCCGAGACCCCGTCGGGGGGATAGCGCGTCGTGTCGACCATCAGCAGGAAACGCCTTCCCAGTTCCGGGTCGCCGGCCACCGCGTGCGCCCGCAGCAGCGCCTGGATCTCCCACGGCTGCGCCCACTGCGTGTAGTACGCCTCGTAGGAGGCCAGTGTGCGGACCAGTGGACCGTTACGCCCTTCCGGCCGCAGGTTGGCGTCGACCTCCAGCGGCGGATCGACACTGGGCTGGCCCAGCTGCTTGCGGACCTGCTCGGCGATCGTGTTCGCCCATTTGACGGCCTGGGAGTCCTCGGCGCCGTTGGCCGTCTCACAGACGAACATCACGTCGGCATCTGAGCCGTAGCCCAGTTCGGCTCCACCGAGGCGGCCCATGCCGATCACCGCGATCGCCGCAGGGGCTCGGCCGTCCTCGGGGAGATTGGCCCGGATCGTGGCATCCAGCGCGGCCTGCAGCACGGCCACCCAGATCGAGGTGAGCGCCGCGCACACGTCGGTCAGTTCCAGCATGCCGAGCAGGTCCGCGGAGCCGATGCGGGCCAACTCCCGTCGGCGCAGGGTGCGCGCTGCGGCGATGGCCCGGACGGGGTCGGCGTGGCGGCCGGCCGAGGCGACCAGCGCGCGGGCGACCGCAGCAGGCTCGGCTTCCAGCAGCTTCGGCCCGGACGGACTGTCACCGTAGTTCTGAATGACTTCGGGCGCGCGCATCAGCAGGTCCGGCACATAGGCGGAGGTGCCCAGCACGTGCATGAGGCGCTTACCCACCGTGTGCTTGTCGCGCAGCGTCGCCAGGTACCAGGTCTGCGACGCCAGCGCCTCACTGAGTCGCCGGTAGGCCAGTAGACCGGTGTCGGGATCGGGGGCATACGACAACCAGTCCAGCAGTCGCGGCAGCAGCACCGCCTGCACCCGGCCGCGCCGACCACTCTGATTGACCAGGGTCGACATGTGCTTCAACGCCGTCTGCGGACCCTCGTAACCCAGTGCAGCCAGCTGACGTTCGGCGGCCTCCGCGGTCATGCGACCACCGACGATCTCCAGCCCGGTGGGACCGATCGATTCCAGCAGCGGCTGGTAGAACAACTTGGCGTGCAGCCGGGATACCCGGATGTTCTGGTGTTTGAGTTCCTCGCGCAACACCCCGGCCGCGTCGTGGCGGCCATCGGGCCGGATGTGCGCGGCGCGCGCCAACCAGCGCACCGCCTCCTCGTCGTCGGGCTCGGGCAGCAGGTGGGTGCGCTTGAGCCGCTGCAGCTGCAGGCGATGCTCGAGCAGACGCAGGAATTCGTAGGAGGCGATCATGTTCGCCGCGTCCTCACGCCCGATGTAACCGCCCTCGCCCAACGCGGCCAGCGCGTCCACCGTGGACGCGACGTGCAGCGACTCATCGCCGCGTCCGTGCACCAGTTGCAGCAACTGCGCCGCGAACTCCACGTCGCGCAGGCCGCCGCTGCCGAGTTTGAGTTCGCGACCGCGAATATCGGCAGGCACCAGCTGCTCCACCCGACGCCGCATGGCCTGCACTTCGGTGACGAAATCCTCGCGCTCGCAAGCGGTCCACACCATCGGCCGCAACGCCTCGAGGTAACGACGGCCGAGTTCGGCATCACCGACCGCGGCCCTGGCTTTCATCAGCGCCTGGAACTCCCAGGTCTTCGCCCAGCGCTGGTAGTAGGCGATGTGCGATTCGACCGTGCGGACCAGTTCCCCATGGCGACCCTCTGGACGCAGCGCGGCGTCCACCTCAAAGAACGCCGACGACGCCAGCCGCATCATCTCGCCGGCCACCCGGGTGGTGATCGCGTCCGCGCGCTCCCCGACGAAGATCACGTCGACGTCGCTGACGTAATTCAGCTCACGCGCACCGCATTTCCCCATCGCGATGACGGCCAGCCGCGGCGGGGTGCGGTCGCCGCAGACCGTCTGCTCGGCGACTCGAAGTGCCGCCGCCAGCGCGGCGTCCGCGGTGTCGGCCAGCTGGGCGGCCACGGTGACGAACGGCAGCACCGGCTCGTCTTCGACCGTCGCCGCCAGATCGAGCGCGGCCAGCACCAACAGCTGGTCGCGGTACACCGCGCGCAGCCGGTGCACGATCGTGCCCGGGGCGCCCGAGCATTCCTCGACACACTGCATGAACGTCTGGTGCAGCTGCTCGTGCGTCGGCAATTTGACCTTGCCGCGCAACAGCTTCCAGGAATGCGGGTTGGCGATGAGATGGTCGCCCAGCGCCAGTGAGGAACCCAGCACGGCGAACAGCCGACCGCGCAGACTGCGCTCGGTCAGCAGCGCCGCATTCAGCTCACTCCAACCGGTGTCGGGGTTCTCCGACAGCCGAACCAGCGCGCGCAGTGCGGCGTCGGCGTCCGGGGCCCGCGACAGCGACCAGAGCAGATCGACGTGGGCCTGGTCGTCGTGCTGATCCCAGCCCAGCTGCGCCAGGCGCTCGCCGGCCGGAGGATCCATCAAGCCGAGCCGGCCGACGCTGGGCAACTTGGGTCGCTGCGTCGCGGGCCTGGTCACGACATGCGCCCACGACGATGCATCGCGAAGCGATGAGGTGGGGGCACCTCCCGCTTGCGGGGGAGAGTGGCGCCCACGACATCGCGCCGACGACGATGCATCGCGAAGCGATGAGGAGTGGCGCCCACGACATTGACGGTAGCGCAATCGCTCCGACGTGCCGGCTACCCGGGTTTACAGCGACAGGTAGGAACGCAATTCGAACGGCGTGACGTGGCTACGGTAGTTCTCCCACTCGGTGCGCTTGTTGCGCAGGAAGAAGTCAAACACGTGCTCTCCCAACGCTTCGGCGACCAGCTCCGAGGCCTCCATGGCACGCAGCGCGTTGTCCAGACTCGACGGTAACTCCCGGTAGCCCATGGTGCGGCGTTCTTCGGGCGTGAGGTCCCAGACGTTGTCCTCGGCCTGCGGGCCCAGCACGTAACCCTTCTCCACTCCGCGCAGACCGGCGGCCAGCAGCACCGCGAACGTCAGGTAGGGGTTGCACGCCGAGTCGGGGCTGCGCACCTCGATGCGCCGCGAGGAGGTCTTGTGCGGTGTGTACATCGGCACCCGGACCAACGCGGAGCGGTTGGCCGCACCCCAGGACGCCGCGGTGGGCGCCTCGCCGCCGTGCACGAGCCGCTTGTAGGAGTTGACCCACTGGTTGGTGACGGCGCTGATCTCCGAAGCGTGCTCGAGAATTCCGGCGATGAAAGACTTCCCGACCTCGGACAGCTGCAGCGGGTCGTCGTCGCTGTGGAATGCGTTGACGTCGCCCTCGAACAGGCTCATGTGGGTGTGCATCGCCGACCCGGGATGCTGGCCGAACGGCTTGGGCATGAAGGTCGCCCGCACACCTTCTTCCAGCGCAACCTCTTTCATGATGTAGCGGAATGTCATCACGTTGTCAGCCATCGACAGCGCATCAGCGAACCGCAGGTCGATCTCCTGCTGACCGGGCGCGCCCTCGTGGTGGCTGAACTCCACGGAGATGCCCATGAATTCCAGCGCCTCGATGGCGTGGCGGCGGAATTTCGACGCGGACTCGTGGACCGCCTGATCGAAGTAGCCGGCGTTGTCGATCGGAATGGGTTCGGTGCCGTCCTCGGCGCCGGGCTTGAGCAGAAAGAACTCGATCTCGGGATGCACGTAGCAGGAGAAGCCGAGGTCGTTGGCCTTCTGCAGCTGCCGGCGCAGCACGTGCCGCGGGTCGGCCCACGACGGTGAACCATCCGGCATGGTGATGTCGCAGAACATCCGCGCCGAGTGGTGGTGGCCGGCCCTGGTGGCCCAGGGCAGCACCTGGAAGGTCGACGGATCCGGGTGTGCGACGGTGTCGGATTCCGAGACCCGCGCGAAGCCCTCGATGGACGACCCGTCGAAGCCGATGCCTTCCTCGAACGCGCCCTCGAGTTCGGCGGGTGCGATCGCAACCGACTTGAGGAATCCGAGCACATCCGTGAACCACAACCGGACGAAACGGATGTCGCGCTCTTCCAGGGTGCGCAGGACGAATTCCTTCTGCCGATCCATACCCGAACACTAGGCACGCTCTGTTAAATCGAAGTTACGGATGCCACGCCAGGCACGTTGCGGGTGGTCAAGCCTGGCACCGCAGGTTGGGGGGCGGCGGGATCAAATCCAGGAAGTAGCGGACGATCGCGGTGTCCACACACTGGTTGCCGTCGAACACCACCGTGTGTTGGGTCCCGTCGAAGGACATCAGCGTGCCTCCGAGCTGCCGGGCCAGGTCCACCCCGGCCTGATAGGGCGTGGCCGGGTCGTGGGTGGTGGATACCACCACGACCGTGCCCGGCGGGGCCGGCGACGCGGCGTGCGGTGTCGAGGTGGCGGGTACCGGCCACAGCGCGCAGATGTCGCGGGGTGCCGCGCCGGTGAACTGGCCGTAGCTCAGGAACGGGGCCACCTGCCGGATGCGCTGATCGGCCGACACCCAGGCCGCGGCATCCGTGGGCGTCGGAGCGTCGACACATCGAATCGCGTTGAACGCATCCTGGCCGTTGTCGTAGTGACCCTGTTTGTCGCGCCCGTTGTAGTCGTCGGCCAGCAACAGCAGGTCACCGGCGTCGGTACCGCGTTGCAGTCCGAGCAGCCCGCTGGTCAGGTACTTCCAGTGCTGCGGGGTGTAGAGGGCGTTGATGGTGCCGGTGGTCGCGTCGGCGTAACTCAGGCCGCGCGGATCCGAGGTCTTGCCGGGCCGGGTGGCCAGCGGGTCGATCAGGGCGTGGTAGCGGGCGATCCACTGGGCCGGGTCGGTGCCCAGCGGGCAGCCCGTCGACTTGGCGCAGTCGGCGGCGTAGTCGTTGAAGGCGGTCTGAAATCCCGCCATCTGGTTGACCGTTTCGTCGATGGGTCCGATCGTCGGGTCGATCGCGCCGTCGAGCACCATCGCCCGGACGTGGGGTGCGAATCGCTCGATGTAGGCGGTACCCAATTCGGTGCCGTAGCTGTATCCGAGGTAATTGATCTGCTCGTCGCCCAGGGCCTGCCGGATCACGTCCATGTCACGCGCCGCCGACGCCGTGCCCGTGTTGGCCAGGAATGCAATCCCCATCCG
This sequence comes from Mycobacterium sp. ML4, assembly GCF_054515735.1. Taxonomy (NCBI): domain Bacteria; kingdom Bacillati; phylum Actinomycetota; class Actinomycetes; order Mycobacteriales; family Mycobacteriaceae; genus Mycobacterium; species Mycobacterium sp. ML4. Next base: position 3,425 of record NZ_JBTNSY010000027.1, on the reverse strand, counting down.
GTCGGCGCAGTGCTGGGCCAGCTCGCGGTAAACCTGCTCGATATGGGCCACCCCGGCGGGGCTGTAGTCGACCATCGGGTCGCGCCGGTAGGCGTCGAACTCGGCGTCTGAGCGGCATCGCAACGCCGGCGTGGAGTGACCGACCCCGCGGGGGTCGAATCCGACGAGGTCGAAATGCTGGCTGATCTCGGAGTTCTTGAGGTCGGGCGCCATCCCGGCCACCATGTCGACCGCAGACGCGCCGGGTCCGCCCGGGTTGACCAGCAACGACCCGATGCGCTGCCCGGTCGCCGGGATCCGGATGACCGCCAGCTTCGCCTGTGCCCCCGTGGGTTTGTCGTAGTCGACCGGAACCGAGACCGTTGTGCAGCGGGCGGTGGGAATGTCGGCGGTATCGCCGACGAAGGTGCTGCAGGGGCCCCAGCTCAGCTGCGGCACCGCCGCCGCGACGGGGACCTGGGTCTGGCCGGTACCGGTATCGGGTTCGGGAGTCGCTGCGGCGAGCGGGAGCGCCGCGGACTGCAGAAGTACCAGTCCAGACGACACCAGCGCCGAGCTCACCAGTCTCAGGCGCAACATGGCGGAAATCGTCTCATTTTCGAATACCGCCGTAGGACGCGAAACGATCACGCCTTGGTCTCTAATCGATACGGGCGGCGCGTCGCGTCGAGCGTGAATCTCACGACCCGACACGCCGAAGAGCCGTCGTGGATTTCACACTCGGCGCAAGTGCCGACGTGTCAGCAGGTCGCGCCGTTTGGTGGTGTGGTGCCGTTGATCAGATAGGCGGTGACGTAGTCGTCGACGCAGTTCTCGCCCTGGAACACCACGGTGTGCTGGGTTCCGTTGAAGGTCAGCAGCGAACCCTTCAGCTGACTGGCCAGGTCCACCCCCGCCTTGTACGGCGTCGCCGGGTCATGGGTGGTCGACACGACGATGGTCGGCGCCAGCCCGGGGGCGGAGACGAGGTGTGGGCGGCTGGTCGGTGGCACCGGCCAGAATGCACAGGTCCCCAGCGGCGCGTCGCCGGTGAACTTGCCGTAGCTCATGAATGGCGCGAGCTCGCGGGATCGGCGATCCTCGTCGATGATCTTGGCGCGATCGGTAACGGGCGGCTGGTCAACACAATTGATCGCCACGCGGGCGTCGGTGGAGTTGTTGTAGTGACCTTTGGAATCACGGCGCATGTACATGTCGGCCAGCGCAAGCATGGTGTCGCCGCGGTGCTCGTCGGCGAGTTCTTTGAGGCCGTCGGTCAGGTGTTGCCAAAGGTTCGGGGAGTACAGCGCCATGATGGTGCCCACGATGGCGTCGCTGTAGCTCAGGCCACGTGGGTCTTTCGTCTTCGCCGGCCGGCTCACCGAGAGGTTGTCCGGGTCCACCAGCGGGTCAACCAGGTTGTGGTAGGCATCGACGGCTTTGTTCGGGTCGTTGCCCAACGGACAGCTGGCGTCTTTGGCGCAGTCGGCGGCGTAGTCGTTGAACGCGTCCTGAAATCCCTTGGCCTGCCGCAGGTCTGCTTCGATCGGGTCGGCGTTTGGGTCGACCGCCCCGTCGAGAATCATCGAGCGCACGTTCTGCGGAAAGGCTTCGGCATAGGCCGATCCGATGCGGGTGCCGTAGGAGTAGCCGAGGTAGGTCAGTTTGGCGTCACCCAGGGCCTTGCGGATCGCGTCGAGATCTTTGGCCACGCTCACGGTCCCGACGTTGGCCAGGAAGTTCTTTCCCATCTTGTCCACGCAGCGTTGCACGAACTGCTTGGTCTCGTCCTCGATGTGTGCGACACCCGCCGGGCTGTAGTCGACCTGCGGTTCGGCGCGCAGTCGGTCGTTGTCGGCGTCGGAGTTGCACCAGATCGCGGGCCGTGAGCTGGAGACCCCGCGGGGATCGAAGCCGACTAGGTCAAAGCGTTCGTGCACGCGCTTGGGCAGGCTCTGGAAGATGCCCAGCGCGGCCTCGATGCCGGACTCCCCCGGGCCGCCGGGGTTGATCACCAGCGAACCGATCTTGTCACCGCTGGCCGGGAACCGGATCAGCGCGAGCGACGCCGTGCCGGCGTCGGGGTTTTCATAGTCGACGGGGACGGCGAGCTTGCCGCACATGGCGTGGCCGGGGATCTTGGCATTCGGGTTCGAGCTGCGGCACGGAGTCCACACCACCGGCTGACCCAGCCGCGGCTCGGCCATGTGGGCCCGACCGGCGACCACGCGCACGCAGCCCGCCAGGACCAGCACCACCGCGGACAGTGCGGTCCAGAGCAGCAGCAGGCGCGCGATCTTGTCGCGGCGAGTCAGGCACATGGCACCATATCGTGCCAGAGCAGACTCAAGCCGCTGGTGAGCGGCCGATTACCACGTCGGAACGCGGCGCCGGGCCCGGGGATCGAATTGTTCATGGATCACCTACTCCAATGCCTTCGCTCATCATGCGGAGGCATTTCCGTGGCGAACCACACGGTGCATCCGCGTGGACAAGATGGCAAACTGGGGAAGTCAGACGAACCCGGGGACCCTGATATGGGCCACGAGGATCGACCCGACCATCACCAAGGGACAACGATGTCTGAGAACGTTTACGGTTCGAGCCCTGCCGCCGCATCTGCGCCTCGGCCCAAGATTCGCACCCATCAGCTGCAGAAATGGAAGGCCGAAGGCCACAAGTGGGGCATGCTGACGGCCTACGACTACTCGACGGCGCGAGTATTCGACGATGCAGGCATCCCGGTGCTGCTGGTCGGCGATTCCGCGGCCAACGTCGTCTACGGCTACGACACGACGGTGCCGATCTCGATTGACGAGCTGATCCCGCTGGTTCGCGGCGTCGTCAGGGGCGCCCCGCACGCCCTCGTCGCGGCGGATCTGCCGTTCGGCAGCTACGAGGCGGGACCCGCGGCGGCATTGGCCGCCGCTACCCGGTTCATGAAAGAAGGTGGCGCCCATGCCGTCAAGCTCGAAGGCGGCGAGCGGGTCGCCGAGCAGATCGCGCACCTGAGCGCGGCCGGCATTCCGGTGATGGCGCACATCGGCTTCACTCCACAGAGCGTCAACACCCTCGGTGGGTTCAAGGTTCAGGGACGCGGCGACGCCGCCGAACAGACCATCGCCGACGCCATCGCCGTCGCCGAAGCCGGTGCGTTCGCGGTGGTGATGGAGATGGTGCCGGCCGAGCTGGCCACCCAGATCACCGGCAAGCTCACCATCCCCACGATCGGGATCGGCGCCGGGCCCAACTGCGACGGCCAGGTGCTGGTCTGGCAGGACATGGCCGGAATGAGCGGCGGCAAATCGGCCCGGTTCGTCAAGCGGTTCGCCGACGTCGGCGCCGAATTAGGCCGTGCGGCAAGGCAATACGCCGACGAAGTGGCCACCGGCGTGTTCCCGGCCGAGGAACACTGCTTCTAGCGGTGATCGCGAGCGCGGCGTCGC
>NZ_JBTNSY010000026.1:0-69404 GCF_054515735.1 Mycobacterium sp. ML4 | reverse complement strand
CTATTCGCGAAATCCCGGCCCCGCCTCGGGCATCACATTGCGCGTGGTGATCTCTCCGCTGCAGTGGGCGCAGATTAGTCGCGGATCGGCCACCTCACCACAAGTACGGTGCCGCAACATAATTGGCGGCCCGTCCGGGTTCGGCAGGTGCTCGTCGCCCCATCGCATCAACACCACGACCGCGCCGAACAGATCGTGCCCGGCCTCGGTTAGGTGATACTCGTAGCGCTCCGGATCCTGTGAATAGCGCACCCGCTCGAGAAGTCCCGCGTCGACGAGCCTGCGCAACCGCGCCGACAGCGTCGGCCGCGGAATGCTGAGGTTGCGGGCGAGCTGACCGAAGCGCCGCACCCCGAAAAACGCCTCGCGCAGGATCAGCAGCGTCCAGCGTTCGCCTACCAATTCCAGCGCCCGGCCGACCGATTCCCCCTGGAAGCGGTGGGACAGATCGGCAGCCGTCATAGTTCAGTCACTGTACCGGTTCAGCTACTGAACCGCACGTGGTAACTTGGCTGCACTGTCACCGTCACCGGGAGCCGCCGATGAATCATGCAGACACACCCGAGGTCCTCGCGGAGGAGATCGCGCTGTCGGCCCGCGACATGGCGCCGGAGATCGACCGGGAGCGCAGGCTGCCGCCCGAACTCGTGGCCCGCCTCAACGAGGCCGGCATGCTTCGCGCCACCATGCCGCGCGAGGTCGACGCGCTCGAATTGTCGCCACCGACGGCCCTTCGCTGTGCCGAGGCGATCGCGCGGGGAGACGCGGCGACCGGTTGGTGCGTGTCGATCGCGATCACTAGCGCGTTGCTGGTGGCCTACCTTCCCGAGGCCGCGCGTGAGGAGATGTTCGGCGGCGGACGAGGCGTCGCGGCCGGGGTATGGGCACCGCGCGGCACGGCGAAGTCCGTCGACGGCGGCGTGGTCGTGTCGGGCCGGTGGCCATTCTGCAGCGGAATCACGCACGCGGACATGCTCTTTGCGGGTTGCTTCGTCGACGGGAGCGGGGTGCCGTCGGTGGTTGCGCTGCCCAAAGACCACCTGCGGGTGCTCGATAACTGGCACACCCTGGGGCTGCGTGGCACCGGCAGCCACGACACCGTCGCCGAGGAGGTTTTCGTGGCGGCCGACCGGGTGTTCTCGGTGTTCGACGGGCCGGCCGTGGACCGGCCCCTGTACCGCTTTCCGGTGTTCGGGTTCTTCGCGCTGTCGGTCGCCGCGGCCGCGCTGGGCAACGCCCGTGCCGCGATAGACGATCTCGTCGAGTTGGCCGGGGGCAAGAAGGGACTCGGGTCCACGCGCACCCTGGCGGAGCGCCCGGCCACTCAGGCCGCGGTGGCGACGGCGGAGTCGGCTCTGGGCGCGGCCCGCGCGCTGTACTACGAGGCGACCGAGGCCGCGTGGCAGGCCAGCCAGGAAACCGAACCCGTGCCGGTTGTCCTGCGTAACCGCTTGCGGCTGGCGGCCACCCACGCCGCACGTAGTTCCGCCGACGTGGTGCGCACCATGTACGACCTGGCCGGCAGCACCGCCATCTACGACACGTCGCCGCTGCAGCGCCGGTTCCGCGACGCCTTCACCGCCACCGCCCACTTCCAAGTGAACGAAGCATCCCGCGAACTGCCCGGCCGCCTGCTGCTCGACCAGCACGCCGACACCTCAATGCTGTGACGAAACTCGAAGTCGTCCTTCCATTTTGGCTCGATCGGCCGGACCGGGAGGCATTGGAGATCGCGCGGACGGTCTCAGAATCCGGTTTCGACGCCCTCTGGATCGGGGAGATGGCCACCTACGACGCGTTTGCCCTGGCGACCGCGATCGGGCTTCGCGCATCCGAGCTGCCGCTGAAGATCGGGCCACTGGCCGTCGGCGTCCGCGGGCCGGTGACGCTGGCACTGGGTGTGAGCACCGTGGCCTCGCTCACCGGAAACCGTGTCGACCTCGCCCTCGGAGCCTCCAGCCCGGCGATCGTGACCGGCTGGCACAACCGCAGCTGGGCTCACCACGTCCCGGTCATGCGGGAGACCATCGAATGCCTGCGGCCGATGCTGGCCGGCGAGCGTGTCAACTACGACGGCCGACACGTCAGCAGCCATGGTTTCCGATTGCGCAACCCCATCCCAGAAGCGCGAATCGCGTTGGGTGCGTTCGGCCCCGGCATGGTCGCGCTCGCCGCACGGCAGGCCGACGAGGTCGTGCTCAACCTCGCCTCGCCCGCCCGCGTGGCGCAGGTGCGTCAAGCTATCGACCATGCCGCCTTCGGCGGCCCAGCCCCGCGCCTGACGGCGTGGGTTCCGGTCGCACTTGATCCCGGGCCCGCCGCATACGCGCAACTGGCCGGTCAACTGGGCCTCTACCTGGCACCGCCCGGATACGGAGAAATGTTCAGCGCGTTGGGTTTCGGCGAACTGGTGCGGCGGGCCCGCGCCGGCGCCTCCCGCCAAGAACTGACGGGCGCGATTCCCGACGAGCTGCTCGACGCGGTGTGCGCTCTGGGTTCTGCGTCCCGCATCGTGCAGCGACTGCGTGCCTACCGGGACGCCGGCGCCGACTGTGTCGCGGTAGTGCCCGGCACAGCCGAAGATCCCGGCGGCCGTAGGACTCTCACCGCATTGAGTCAGGAGATGCCATGACAACCACCAACACCGTATGCCGGCTGGCTGCCCGCCCGGTCGGCTTGCCGAAGATCTCCGATTGGCAGATCAGCGACGAACCCGCCGCAACGCCGGCGGACGGTGAATTTCTGGTACACGTCGAGTATCTCTCGGTCGATCCGGCGATGCGGACCTGGATGAACGCGGGCCGGTCCTATGTGCCGCAGGTGGAGATCGGCGAGGTGATGCGCGCCGGCGGCATTGGGCGTGTCATCGAGTCGCGGCACCCGGATTTCGCGACTGGCGCCGAGGTGTTCGGCACGTTCGGGGTGCAGCTGTACGCCGTCTCTGACGGCCGCGATGTGACCCCGGTCGACACCACATTGGCGCCTGCCCCGGTGCATCTCGGCGCACTGGGCATCAGCGGGTTGACCGCCTACTTCGGGCTACTCGACGTGGGCCGGCCGCAGCCGGGTCAGACCGTCGTCGTCTCCGGTGCCGCCGGTTCGGTGGGCAGCATCGCCGGCCAGATCGCCCGCATCAAGGGTTGCCGGGCGGTCGGCATCGCCGGCGGCCGGGACAAGTGCCGCTGGCTGGTCGAGGAACTCGGCTTCGACGCCGCGATCGACTACAAGGCCGGTGACCTACGCGAGCAGCTGAAAACACACGCGCCGGACGGCATCGACGTCTTCTTCGACAACGTCGGGGGCGCCACCCTGGAAGCCGCGCTGTCCCGGCTGGCCCGCGGCGCCCGGGTCGTCATCTGCGGCGCCATCTCGCAGTACAACGCCAGTGAGGAACGCGAAGAACTCCGCGGCCCGGCGAACTACATGCAGCTGTTGGTGGCAAGGGCATCCATGACCGGGTTCGTGATCTTTGACTACGCCGACCGGTACCGCGAAGGCGTTGTGCAGCTTGCGGATTGGCTGCGCAGCGGTGAACTTCGCTCCCGCGAGCAGATCATTCGCGGCGACGTCGGCGACTTCCCCGAGGCGCTGCTCGCGCTATTCCGCGGCGACAACACCGGCAAACTGATCCTGGCGCTCGACTCTTGACGGCGAGGGGTTTGATCTGCGTCGACGACGGCTTGCGCCGGAGCGCAAACCGGGGCAAATCGCTGTTCTCCGCGGAGTAGATCCGCGGTACCGACGATGCGCATGTCATAGCCCACGGCGCCGGTACCCCGATGCCGCGGAGCAGCTAGATATTGAAGCGGCCGGCGAAGGCGCGCAGCGGCAGGTCGGCGCTGGTTATCAGCCCCGGGGGAGCGGCGACCACCGACTTGATCGAATTCAGTGCGGGCAACCCGGTGACCGTCATGCCGATCGCCGCGAAGTTGTCGGGGTTGGACAGATCGACGCCCGGCTTGGGAAAGATCATGTGCTTGTTGTAGATGCACGGGTCGCCCTTGATCGCAGTGATGTAGCAGCCCTTGATATCCCAGCTGGGATCGGTGTGGGGCGTCATCTGCCACTCCAGGTGCGTCTCGACCCGCGGGACCCCGTCCACCATGCCCTGGTATTTGATGTAGTTGCCACCCAGCGAACCCTTGGGAAGCGTGTACCAACCGAGGTCGACGTCCTTGGTGCAGGCGCCCAATTCGTAGCCGAACTTGACCTGGTCGAGTTGCAGGTCGAAGCAGTCGGCCATCATCAGGACGCTGTCGGCGAAGACGCGCGTGTACTTCTCCAACTTGCCCGGGATGGACGGATCGTTCACGGGCAAGCCGTAACCCACCTCGATCCAGGTGTCCTTGGAGTGATGGCAGGAGACATCGACCGACTCGATGGTGGTGACGTTCTCGATCTCGGCGACGTCGGCCGAACACACCACACCGAGGATCTGATTGACGCCGGGGTTCATGCCTGTCCCGTAGAACGTCGAACCGCCCCTCTCACATGCCTCGGCCAGTAGCTGGGTGACCGGTTTGCCGGAGTGGTGCGGGTGGTTGCGGTCGCGGTGCCAGCCGGTGATCCAATCCGCGGTGGTGACGATATTGATGCCGGCCTCAAGGACTTTCACGTAGAGGTCTTCGTCGGGGAACACGCCGTGGAAGGTCAGCACATCGGGCCGCGCGGCGATGATCTCCTCGACGCTGCCGGTCGCCGTGACACCGTTGGGCGCCAGTCCGACGAGCTCGCCGACGTCCTTGCCGACCTTCTCCGGTGAGTAACAGTGCACGCCAATCAGTTCCAGGTCGGGGTGGGTGGCGATGCGCTTGATCATCTCGGTACCGACGTTGCCGGTGGCGACCTGGAAGACCTTGATGGGTGACATCACACTGGGGCCTTTCCGGAGTTGGTGAGTTCGGCGGCGGCGCCGCCCTTTCCATCGGGATAGAACCTCTTGGCCCAGTTGCGGATCGCGGTGAACCCCTCGTACTCGGTGTTCGTGAGTGCCGGCGGGTCGGAGTACCGCTGGTGTGCCCAGATGTGCACGTCCTGGGTGAACTGCCGGATCACCTCGTCACCGAACATGCGGGCCTTGGCGTGAGCCCGTTCATCGTCGCGACCCGGCACGCGCCCGATGTAGACCATGAACCGGACGTCGGATGTGCGCTCGTCGACGGGCGTGATCGCCGAGAGGGTGCGGTTGTCGACCATGCCCCAACTCCTGGTGACGGCCACCCCGAGTCCGCCGTTGATTGCCTCGACGCCACTGCGGACATCCTCGATGCTCTGTTGGTCGTCGCCCTCGAAGGTGATGGTGAAGTCCACGTAGGACACCGGTTCGTCGAAGTCGTGCCGGGTGAAGATCGGCACGATCGGCGTGTTGTGGACGTACTTGAAGTGGGCGAAGTCGACGCCGTTCTCCAGCACGTACTGCGGGTGCAATTCCAGGCCTTGCTGGAACAGCCGCTGTTGCGGGTAATAGTCGGCGGGCCCACGGCCGTCGCCGAAGTCGGCGAAGACGTCCGGTGCGTCGAAAAACGGTGCGCGGCCTTGGATGTCGTGCCAAATGTAAACCGACTCGTTGCGCTCCACCACCGGGTAGGTGCGTATCCGTCGTCCCTTGTTGGGGCGGTCCTGATACGGGATGCAGACATTGCGGCCCTGCCGGCTCCACTGCCAACCGTGGAACGGGCACTGCAACACCTCGCCGACGACCTTTCCGCCGTAGCCCAGGTGAGCGCCCAGATGTTCGCAATACGCGTTCATCACCGTCAGTTGGCCCGTGTGGGCGCGCCAGGCGACCATCTCCTGGTCGAAGTACGTCATCGTGTGGACATCGCCGATGCCGATCTCGTCGGACCACGCGACCTGGAACCAGCCGGTGGGTTTCATCGACAAAGGCGGCTTCGCCATGTACGCGGTCCTCTCGATCCGATCATCAAGCACTCTATGAAAAAGTCATAGAAGAGTCAACGAAACTTGGCTTTCCGCGTTAGGATTCGGGAATGGCAGTGGCGGACAGCGCGAATCGCAGGGCCAACAAGCGGGGGCAGGCTACGCGAGAGGCGATGCTGCAGGCCGCGGTGACCGCGCTGGCCTCGGGTGATCCCGCAGCGGTTTCGGCGAATCGGATTGCCAAACAGATCGGGGTCACCTGGGGCTCCGTGCAATACCAGTTCGGTGACGCCGACGGGTTCTGGGCTGCGGTGCTGCACCACACCGCGCTGCGGCGGGCCAACGTGTTCGCCAACCCGGATACCGGGGCGTCGCTGCAGCAGCGGGTCTCGGAGATCATCGACACGCTGTACGACGGACTGACCGCGCCCGATTCGCGGGCGATCGAGAATCTGCGCGCCGCGCTCCCGCGGGAACCCAGTGAGCTGGACCGGCTCTACCCGCGCACCGCCGCGGAGTTGCGGTCGTGGGGGCAGGGTTGGCATGCGACGTGTCAGAAGGCGTTCGCCGACCTGCATGTCGATCCGCAACGGGTCCATGAGATCGCGACGTTGATCCCGGGAGCGATGCGTGGCCTGGTCTCGGAACGACAGCTGGGCAGTTATGCCGATCTCGACGAGGCACGGCGGGGGTTGACCAATGCGATCGTTGCTTACCTGGGAGAATCGGCTTGCAGCAGGCCGCGCAGTGCGCCGAGGTCGACATCATCGGTGCTCACCACCAATTCATCTCTGCCGCAGTCGTTGTGACAGACCTGGTCATCCACTCGCTGCGGTAATCTCAATCCGCTGGGTTACGGTTCAGACGACCCTCATCGGCACGGGCGGCGCACAGGTCGACGACAGCACCGAAAAACCGCCGGGGGGCCACGCCGATCACCGCGTCGCAGCGAACCGCTGTGGTGGACAGTGAAGTTGGCGGCGTCGCCATCAGTAAGGGCCGGCGCGTGGTGGTGTTCTATCGCTGCGCCCACTTCGATGACTCTTGCCCGTGCAGCATCCTGCGCAGGCCCACTCGTCGGTGTCGGCGGTATCGGAACGCGACCTGAGGGTCAACGCGATCGCCGACGCCCTGCCCGACCTGGTTTCGGCCGGGGAGCCCGAGCGATTGCGGTCGCCGGTCATCACCGGAAAGCGCCCGGCGCGTTCGGGAGTCAATCGGGTTCGTCGTCCTCGTCGTCGGGTGCGAGCAGCTTTTCGGGATGGTGGAATGTATTGATTCGCGGTTGTCCGTGATCCAGATGGGCGGGTGGGAGCCACTCGGTGTCGCCTTTGGCGTTGGTGCGGGTGATCCAGCCTTTTTCGGCGAGGCGGTTATCGGGGGGACAGGCCAGGGTCAGGTCGGCGATGTCGGTGTAGTGGGTGGTGGTCCACCCGGAGACGTGGTGGGCCTGGGAGTGATAGGCGGGGGTATCGCAGCCGGGTCGGGTGCAGCCCCCGTCTTTGGCCAGCAGCATCATTCGCTGCGCCCGGTTGGCGAAGCGGTGGGGGTGAAATAGCGCCAACGGTTTGGCGCCGTCGAAGACCGCTAGATAGTGGTGGGCTCGGGCGGCCCAGCGGATCAGTGTCGGTAGCGGGATTCGGGTGCCGCCGCCGGTGCGGGCCCGCCCGGCGCCGTCCTCGAGGTCTTTCAATGTGGTGGTGACGATGACGCTGACGGGTAGGCCGTGGTGGGTGCCCAGGGTGCCGGCGGCGAGCAGTTCCCGGATGGCGGTGAGCAGCGCGTCGTGCTGGCGTTGGGGTTGGCTGCGGGTGTCGCGGCGGGCGGTCTGCTCATCGGGGGTGCCGTCGATCACCGGCTTCTCGTCCTTAGGGTTGCACGCTCCGGGGGCGGCCAGTTTCGCCCAGGCGGCTTCGATCAGGGCGCGCAGTTCGGGGGTGATCAGCCCGGTGATGCGTGACATGCCGTCGTAGCCCTGGGTGCCCATCGCCAGGGCGCGTTGGCGGGCGCGTTGCTGCTCGGTGTAGTCGCCGTCGGGGTGCAGCAACGCCATCACCTCGTGGGCGTACGTGGCTACCTGCTCGGGGCGAAAGTCGCAGGCCTTGGCGGCCAAATCTTTTTCGGCGGCCTCGCGGGTGCCCGGGTCCACGGCGGCCGGTAGGTGGGCGAGGAAGTCGCGGATCACCGTCACGTGCGCGTCGCCGATGCGGCCCGCGTGTTGGGCGGCGGCGGTGGCGGTCAACAACGGCGCCAACACTTCCCCGGTCAGTGCCCGGCGCGGGCCCAGGTTCCCCGGCTTCGGCGATGCGCCGGTTGGCGTCGGCTTTGGTGATCCGCAGCCGCTCGGCCAGCGCCGCACCGAGTTTGCCGCCGAGTTCTTCCTCGCAGGACTGGGCGGCCAACTGGTTGATCAACCCATGCCGCGGGGTGCGTAACCGGCGCTGCACGGTCTCCAACCGCTCCAACGCCCGCATCCACTCCCGCGTGGTGAACACATCAAAACTCAACGCACCCAACCGCTCCGCCACCGCATCGAGGGCATCGAAGACCGCCACGATCTCCTCACGCGAACTGACGGCCATACCCCAAATTCTACGAAGGAGCACCGACAAGCTCGGGTCGCCCAAACACCGACAGATCAAGCCCCACAGAATATTTCGCTCACCGCGAACACGCCGCTCCCACAGCACACCGTCCCCCGCGCTGGGACCCTGCGCGATGAGCTCCCGTGTGAGCATCTTGTTGGTGGCGCTCCGCGGCAGCGCGGCGTCGATCCGCACACACCGCGGCCAGGCCGTCGGCGACAGGTCAAGTTGAGCAGACAGGAAATTCGCCGAACGGCCCGGGCCATCGTTGAGCACGACACCCTCGTCGGGCCACCGCATACACCGCGACCCGGTTGACCTACGGCAACCATCGCAGCACCCGCTCAACAGGACCCGCCACAGACAGATCCCACCGCCGGCACCCCGGCAAACCAGAACACCCGACCAAGACAAGCCGTGACCCACCCGCTCCTCGGTGGCATCGGCATCGTCGCAATAGCCGGTCAAGCCGCCGTAGATGTTCACTAGATTGCTCCGGTTGTCCGGAGCGCATTTGTGATCCGGGCCCGCGATTAGGGGATTGGCGGCTTCCTGGAAAAACTGGAAGCCCTACGCCGGGGCCACAATTTCGGACCACTGTTCTGCGGCAGCAATTGCATTCGCCTGCGCGGCGGTCTGGCCGCAAACATCCCTGGTGAATTTGACGTCCAGCCCAATGTGTATGCCGTCGGTGGTGTAGTACGTCTCGCGCCCGGCCTGCGCTCCACCGTCGCAAGGCGCGTCGTAGTTCTTCGGGCCGTTTTCCCACCGATTGCTCACTGCGTTGTAGCGGTACTGCCCTCCGACTTGCTCATCGCTCAAATCATCGAGTGTGTAGCACCCCGGCCCGCAGTCATGCCGGATTTGAAGGTAGGGGTGGAAAGTCGCTTTGCTGGCGCTCAAGATGGTGCCCGCATACATACCCTCGGGCAGTGGCGGTGCCGGTTCCGTTTCGGCACTGGCGTTCGGTGCCAACCCGACGCCGACCCCAGCGAAAGTGACCATAGTTGCGAACAATGCGCCGAGCTGCATTTGCCCACCCCTTTTGCCTCGGTTGTGTTGCCCGGTTGGGGCTGCAACGAGCTTACAACTTTATCGGTCTTCTCAGCTCGCGCAGCGTTACTCGCTTCGCGCACTGCGGTGCGCGGCCGCCGCTTTCATAGCAAGCGCATCGTCGGTAGCCACAGTGGATCCGAGGTCGCTACTGCACGCAGTCACCGCCGTCCCGGGCGGAGCATCCGAGCCGCGTCGGGCCAGCGGCAGAACTGCTCGACGAGATGACCGCCGTCAGGTGGTACCCATCCGGCAGTTGAGGGCGAGCATTGGGCTTGCGCGTTCATACCGCCCACCGGTGGGGTACCAAGGGTGTGTGAATGATCTGGTTTCAAGGCTCGTGTCGATGTATCGACGGACGGGCGCCGATGTGCCGTTCGGAGATCCGGTCCCGTCGCACGGCACCGAAATGGAAGGCTGGTTCTGGCGCCTTTCTGACCGCGACGAAGGACGGGTTGTGGTCGCCCTGTGCAGCGCCAACCGGCACTCCGACGGCGATTGGTCGACAGCCGCGATCGCGCTGCACCCCGGCGCGGTCGTGCGCTCGGCGGCGGTAGACGGTGTCACGGCGAGTCAAGCGCGGTTCAGGGTGCAAGCGGAATCGGATGGGAATCTGATCGATGCCAACGGAGAACGGCTCAGGATGGTGCTCGGCGACACCGCAGTCGACCTGAAATTTCACGATCCGTACCAGTGGCCCAAACCGTTCGGCGGCGGCGGAGTGTTCTCCTCGGTGCCGTTCCTCAACCAGTACTGGCATCCGTACCGATTGGGGGGCAAAGCTTCCGGCAGCGTGACCCACCAAGGCCGGCGTTGGGAATTTACCGACGCGACGTTGTACTGCGAACGAAACTGGGGAGCCGGTTTTCCGCTGCGGTGGTGGTGGGGACAGGCTCACGACTTCGGCGACGCCGACGTGTCGGTGGCGTTCTCCGGGGGGCTGCTGGAGCTGGGTCCGGTCAACCGCGATGTCACCGGAGTCGTTGTGCGACGGGGTGATCGGGTGTTGCGTATCACTCCACCGGCGCTGGTGTCATCCAGCTGCGACGTGCAGCGGTGGCACATCGACGCCCGCACCCTGCGTTACCGCGTCGAACTCGACGGGCGCGGCACGCCGGAGGGACCGCACGTGCTCCCCGTACCCTTGCCGGCCGAGCGCCGCAATATCGACACCGACTACGAATACCTCGCCGGCACGCTGCACTGCCGAGTGCATGAATGGGGCCGCGTCATCTTCGAGGGCACTTCGACATTGGCCGGCCTCGAGGTGGGAAGCCGGCCTTCCTGATGAGCGCAGTGATGAGCCGATCGACGCGCACCCGGGTACGCTGCAACGCCATGAGGCAGACGCGATGAGCGCGGGTCTGTTCGGGCTTCTGGACGACGTGGCGCTGTTCGCACGACTGACGGCCGCTTCACTCGATGACGTCGGCGGCGCCGCCGGACGGGCGACCGCGAAGGCCGCCGGTGTGGTCATCGACGACACGGCGGTGACGCCTCAGTACGTCGACGAAATCTCGGCCGAGCGTGAATTGCCGATCATCAAACGCATAGCGCTGGGATCGCTGCGCAACAAGCTCCTGTTCATCCTGCCCGGTGCAATGCTGCTCAGCCAGTTCGCGCCGTGGCTGCTCAGCCCGATCCTGATGCTCGGGGCCACGTACCTGTGTTACGAAGGCGCCGAGAAGGTTTGGAGCAGTCTGCGCGGTCACGGCCACAGTAACGAGCAGCTGGAGAGCGAGAGTCACATGGTGGCCGCTGCTATCCGGACCGACTTCATCCTGTCCGCCGAGATCATGGTGATTGCGCTCAACGAGGTGGCTGCCGAGGCGTTCGTGCCGAGGCTGGCAATCCTCGTCATCGTCGCGGTGGTCATCACCGTCGCGGTGTACGGCGTGGTCGCCGCCATCGTCAAGATGGACGACATCGGCCTGCATCTGGCCAAGACCTCCTCCCGCGTGGGCAGGAAGGTGGGTCGGGCGCTGGTGGCCGGCATGCCCAAACTCCTGTCGGTGCTGGCCGTCGTCGGGACGGTGGCGATGCTCTGGGTGGGCGGCCACATCCTGCTGATGGGCACCGATCACCTGGGCTGGCACACGCCATATGGTTTGGTGCATCATGCCGAGCAATGGGTTCACCACGCGCCGCTGGGGGGCGTGCTTGGCTGGTTGGTCAACACTGCGATATCCGCTGTGGTCGGATCGGTGGTCGGAGCGGTCGTGCTGGCCGTCGTGCAGGTGTTCCAACGGGTTCGGCGCGCACGCGCGAAGGCTTAGCGCTGCGGTCGGCGAGCGTCCCAGATCTGTTGTGTCTCTTGGCTGACCGTCCCGTGATGGGTCTGCTGGAAGTTGCGTCCACCGCGCCGGAAGGTCGCGACCACCGCGGCGGGCACCTCGAGTTCCAGCAACGGCTCGGCCAGCCAGGTGCAGGGCCGCACGTGCACCAGGTCGACCGCCAGCGCGTCGTCGTCATCGTCACGGAAATACGGCCCGGCGAGTCGGCCGAGCCAGAACAATCCGTCCTGGTCGCGGGTCCACACGAATGAGCCGTCGGCCGCGCCGGCAAACCGGTCCACCCGGTGCGCCAGACGTTCCTGTTCGGCCGGGTTGCCCGCCACCTGTCCGAAGCCGCACAGACCCGACCGGCGGGCGCGCTCGAAGGTGGCTCGCGAGTCGATGGCGTTGCTGCGTGATCGCATCGGGGCGCGGTAGACCTCGGCCATGGCGCTCATTGTCCCGCGATATGCTGTGCACGCCGTAACGACGGGAGAATGGCCGGTGTCCACCTTCAAGCGCTATCTCATCATTCAGGCGATGGTGTTCGTGTGCGGCATCGTCGGCCCGATCTTCTTGATCATATTCTTTTCCGCGCCAATGGATCCGCAGATGAAGTGGGCCTTTTGGGCCGGGCTGTTCATCACCTACATCGACATCATGATCGCGATCGGAATCACGTCATCCAGCGTCGGGGAGAACTCGAAAGTTCAGGTGCCGCAGAAGGTTCGGTAGACGCCGAAATCCGTGGGTGCGGGCGCGGCGTACCGCTGCAGGCCGGGCCGCTCGGTATACGGCGCGCTGATGGCATCCAGCAGTTGACCGAACGGACCGAGGTCACCGGCGGTCGCCGCCGTCAGGGCCTCCTCGACCAGATGATTGCGGGGAATGTAGATCGGATTGACCCGGTCCATCGCGTCGGCGTCCGGGCCCAGGGCCCGCCAGCGCCGCGCCCAGTCGTCGAACCGTGCGGGGTCGACGAACTGCGCCCGTGCCGGTTCGTCATCCCCCCGGGCGGCGGTGGCCAGATGGCGGAAGAACGAGGTGAAGTCGACGTGGCTCTCCTGCATCATGGGAAGCAGTTCGTCGAGCAACGGCAGGACGGCATCCACGTCGGTGGCCACGCCGAGCTTGGCGTGCATACCCGACAGCCACGCCGAGTGGTAGGCGTGGAAGCCGTCGAATGCATTCTCTATCAAAGCAATTGAATCGTTGACATCGCCTCCGAGCAACGGCAGCAGCGTCTCGGCGAAGCGGGCGAGATTCCAGGCGGCGATCGTGGGTTGATTGCCGTAGGCGTAGCGGCCCCACGCGTCGATCGAGCTGAAGACGGTGTCGGGGTCGTAGGCCTCCATGAACGCGCACGGCCCGTAGTCGATGCTCTCGCCGGAGATCGTCATGTTGTCGGTGTTCATCACCCCGTGGATGAAGCCGACCATCATCCAGCGCGCCACCAGCGACGCCTGCGCGGCTACCACCCCTTCGAACAGCGCGAGGTACGGATTCTCGGCGTGCGCCGCCTCCGGATGGTGGCGGGCGATGGCATGGTCGGCCAGCCGGCGCAGCAGCCCGAGATCGCCTGTAGCAGAAGCATATTGGAAGCTGCCCACTCGCAGATGACTACTCGCCACGCGCACCAGCAGCGCGCCCGGCAACATCGTCTCGCGTGCCACCGGTCGCCCGGTGGCCAGCACGGCTAATGATCGCGTCGTCGGAATCCCCAGCGCGTGCATGGCCTCACTGATGATGTACTCGCGCAGCATCGGACCGATGGCGGCCAGGCCGTCGCCGCCGCGGGCAAACGGTGTGCGCCCGGAACCTTTCAGGTGGATGTCGCGCAGCCGCCCGTCGGCGTCGATGAGCTCGCCGAGCAGCAGGGCGCGTCCGTCTCCCAACCGGGGCACGTAGCCACCGAACTGATGCCCGGCGTAGGCCTGGGCTACCGGTGCAGCGCCCTCGGGTACCAGGTTGCCCGCCAGGAATCGCAGTCCGTCAGGGCTGCGCAACCAACCCGCGTCCAGACCCAGTCCGGCGGCCAACGGCTCGTTGAGCATCAGCAGCCGTGCCTCCGGCGGCACGTCGGCCTGCCAAGGGACCGCCAGCTCGGGTAACTCGCTGGCGAAGCGGCCCTGCAGGGTGACGGTGATGTTGGGGGTAACGCTCACTTGTCACACACTACGGAGAATCAACCGTCCTCGTTGGTTGCCAAACCTTCCGGCGGAGGGGTGGAGTAAGCGGGGTAGGCAGGCGGCGACACGATGCTGTCGTCGTCGTCTTCGGTGTCCGGGTTCTCCGGCGTTTCCGGGTTGCTCATGGTTTCTCCTAGCTGATGGCGTTCTTGATCAGATCGCGCGCGCGGTCGAGCATCGAGGCGAACGGCCCGACGGCGAAATTCAACTTGGCCGATTCCACTCCGGCGTGCGGCCGGGTGGGTGCGATGGCCTCGGCCAGTTTCACCGCGGTTCCCATCCGCTTGAGTTCTTCGGGGCCCATGTCACTCTGCAACGTCTCGAACTCTTCGAGTTCCTCATGTTCGGCGTGGGCCAGTACCGCTTCGCGCAGCTTGGTGAGCTCGTCGATGAACTCCTGCGACGTGATGTCGAGGCTCTCGATCTTGGACAGCTGCTCCTTTGCGGAGTGCTCCTCCTGCAAGAGACTGTCGACGATCGCGTCGCCGGACTCGACTTCGCGGCGGGCGCGCGGATGCACGAACATCTCCTCTGCCGTCTCGTGCACGGCGAGGAGTTGGCGCAACTCGATGAAAGGTTTCTCGCGCGCCTGTGGATCCGACGCGAGCAGCACCTGGTCGAACATGTCCTCGATCAGGTCGTGCTGGGCTTTGAGGAAGGCGATGACTTCTTCGGGTGTTTCAACAATCATTTCGGCCACGCGGAATGCACCTCCAATAACGGGGCTCGGAGCGGGCGCGGGGGCCTGTGCGCCGCATCTGCGCGCATACCCGGGCAGCCGGCTGCTAAAACGCCAGCCCGAACGCGACCAGGCGTTTCACCTCGTCCATGTGGTACGGCGCACGCAGGCCGAGGATCAAGTGCGCGGCTCCGGCGTCGACCAGCGATTTCATCAGCCCGGGCTCGGCGCGCTCGATCCATGCCGTGCGTTCGATCTCGCCGGGGTCACGCCCGACCTCGGCGCACCACCGGTCGATGACCTGGTTCTTGGCCCGAACGGTGTCGGCGTCGCCGTAGCCGTTCCACATGTCAGCGTGCTGGGCCACCAGGCGAAGCGTGCGCCGTTCCCCGTTGCCGCCGATCAGGATCGGCAACGGGCCGATCGGTCCCGGCTGCAACAAGGCTAGGCGCCGGCGGATGCGGGGGAGCGCTTCAGCGAGCAGGTCGAGTCGTTGCCCGGGGGTGCGCACCGGGTAGCCGTACTCGATCTCGTCCTTGTCCATCCAGCCCGAGCCGATGCCCAAGACCGCGCGACCGCCCGAAAGGTGATCGAGGGTGCGCGCCATGTCGGCCAACAGATCGGGGTTGCGGTAGCCGCAGCCGGTGACCAGCATCCCGATCTGGGACACCTTCGATGTGGTGACCGCCATGGCGCCCAGAATCTGCCAGCCCTCGAAATGAGCCTCGTCGGCGGCTCCGTACAGCGGCGGGAAGAAGTGGTCCCAGGTCCACAGGCTGTCCACGCCGAGTTCGTCGACCGCCTGCCACGCCGCGCGCAGATCGGTCATCGTCGTGTTCTGCGGATGAATTTGAACGCCGACCTTCACAGCGTCAAGCATGCACCCGAGTACTTCGGCTCCGCGGTGGAAAGCGTCGCCGCAGCGCCAGGGAGACGTAGACCAGTGCGACGAGGACGGGTACTTCGATGAGAGGTCCGACGACGCCGGCAAGGGCTTGTCCGGAGGTGGCGCCGTAGGTGGCGATCGCGACCGCGATGGCCAGTTCGAAGTTGTTGCCCGCGGCGGTGAAGGCCAGGGTGGTGGTGCGTTCGTATCCCAGACCCAACGCGGTTCCCAGCAGGTAGCCGCCGCCCCACATGATGGCGAAGTAGGCCAGCAGTGGCAGGGCGATGCGGGCGACGTCCGAGGGCCGGTTGGTGATCTGATCGCCTTGCAGCGCAAAGAGAATCACGATGGTGAACAACAGCCCGTACAGGGCCCACGGGCCTACCGTCGGCAGAAAACGGGTCTCGTACCAGTCGCGGCCCCTGGCGTTCTCCCCGAGGCGGCGGGAGAGATAGCCGGCCAGCAGTGGGATGCCCAGGAAGATGAGGACGGACTTGGCGATCTGCCACGGAGAAGTGGAGATCGTGGTCTGCGGAAGGCCGAGCCAGCCAGGCAGCACGGACAGGTAGAACCAGCCGAGCACCGCGAACATGAGCACCTGGAAAATCGAGTTCAGCGCCACCAGGACGGCAGCGGCCTCGCGGTCGCCGCAGGCCAGGTCGTTCCAGATGATGACCATGGCGATGCAGCGAGCCAAGCCGACGATGATCAGACCGGTGCGGTACTCGGGCAGATCCGGAAGCAACAACCAGGCCAGGGTGAACATCAGCGCCGGTCCGAGGACCCAGTTCAGGAGCAGGGAACTGACCAGCATTCGCCGATCTGCGGTGACGGTGTTGAGACGGTCGTAGCGCAC
This sequence comes from Mycobacterium sp. ML4, assembly GCF_054515735.1. Taxonomy (NCBI): domain Bacteria; kingdom Bacillati; phylum Actinomycetota; class Actinomycetes; order Mycobacteriales; family Mycobacteriaceae; genus Mycobacterium; species Mycobacterium sp. ML4. The sequence goes on along the minus strand of NZ_JBTNSY010000026.1, from coordinate 53,003 downwards.
CTTGGCCAGCACCGGGTACATCATGATCAGCAGGCCCAGGGCGATCGGCAGCGAAATGCCGTCGATCTGGACCTTCTGCAGTGCGGTGTTCAGCCCGGGTATCCATCGGCCGAGCAGCAGTCCTGCGGCCATGGCCAGGCCGATCCACACCGGTAGGAACCGGTCGAGCGTGGAGAGTTTGGCCACCACAGGTGTATGGGTTTCCGATGATGCGGTCACGTCGCTCACGCAGCTCCTGAGATAGTTCGAGTGCCGATGACCCGCGCGGTCGACAGAACCTGGCCCGCATCCGGGCGATACTGACAGTCCTCGATGGCACGGGGCAAGTCAAGACTTGCGCGACACGGCCGAAAAGACAAGGAAGCCATGGCTTATCGCTGGCTCCGGTGGGGGACTCCGGCGCGCAGCAGCTGATGGGTGGTGGCGGTTGCGGTCTTCAGCCACAGCCGCAACAGATGCCGCCTCCTGGCCGGGTCGTCCTCGTCGGCGTAGGCCTCCCGTGAGTGCAGGACGACGGCGTTGTTGAGCAGTTGGACATCCCCGGGTTCGAATCGCATCTTGATGTGAAAGGCCGGGTCGTTAGCGATGGACTCGACGAGATCCAATGCGGCGCTTTGGTTCTCGGTGAGCCTGGGCGCGTCGGGGTGGCGTTGGGAGTCCCGGATGTACCAGGCGATGAAGAACAGTCGCGGTGTCCCGTCGATGTCGGTGATGGGCGGCAGCTCGAAGAACGGCGGCTCGCCGGCGCCCTGCTCCTCGTTGCGGTCCCACGGCATCGGCTGGTACATCACGTCGACCAGATGCGGTGCGCGCCGCAACATCTCGTTGTACACGGCGTGCGCGCTGACGATCCTGGACTCACCGCCGCTTCGTGCCGGATGCAGGCACAGCAACCCGACGAGGTCGGAGCCGTCGCTGTGAAAATCCTGGCGGAGGTTGGTGCGGTATTTGCGCACACCCGGGGCGGCCGGTCGGCGTTCGTCCCGGATGTGAGTCAGGACGTTGGCGTCGCGGTCCTGGCCGACCGGCTCGCCCAGCAGTCGGCCGAGACCAAGGTAAGCACGCTCGGTCTGGACCTCGGTGAGCCCGTCGATCGGGAACCGCCGCAGCCGCACGAAACCGGGCCCATGGGTGAGCAATTGAGCCCAGTCCGGTGCGCGGTCGCTGAAATGATCGCTCAGATCAATGATTTCGCCGCCCTGCCCGTAGTCGATCAATGCCTGCCGATCTGCCGGGGACAGGTCGAACGACCAGAGCGTCTCGTCGGGGAAATCTCCGGGCGTCCACACCGAGGGCGCCCGGACCGGCGTCCTCACTGCGCCGTCGCCTGGGCGCCGCAGCAACCGGCCTCCTCGGTGGCGGGCCCGAAGAAGGTCTCGGAATCGGCCAGCTTGGTGTAGATCTCCCAGCGGTGGCCGCCCGGGCCGTTCACCCACACCTTGTCCTGGGTGGCGAAGCAACACGTGGTGCTCATCTCCTCCTCGGTGAACAGGCCTTCGCCGGTGAGGCGGGCGATTTCGTCGTGCACCTGGTCGCTGGACTCCACTTCCATTCCGAGGTGGTTGAGCGTGCCGCCCTGACCCGGGTTCTCGAGCAGGACGAGCTTCAGTGGCGGCTCTTCGATGGAGAAATTGGCGTAGCCCGGTTTGACCTTGGCGGGTGAGGTGGCGAACAGCTTGGAGTAGAACGTGATGGCCTCGTCGATGTCATCGACGTTGAGTGCCAACTGGACACGGGACATGATGCCTCCTGGGAACCTTTACGACATATGTCGAACTAATCGGATAAGGCATAGCATGCCACCTTTTCGATATATGTCAAACCCTATGGCATGATGGGGTTCATGCCCAAAGCCCTGCCGGTGATCGACATCTCCGCGCCGGTATGTTGTGCACCCGTGGCAGCGGGCGCGATGAGTGACGAGGACGCGTTGCAGGTCGCGCTGCGACTCAAGGCGCTGGCCGACCCGGCGCGGGTGAAGATCATGTCCCTGCTGTTCGGTGCGACCGGAGACGGATGCAACAGCGGGGAGTTGGCCGCGGCGATCGGAGTCAGCGAGTCCACGGTCAGCCACCATCTGAGTCAATTGCGAAACGCCGGACTGGTCGAGTCGACGAGACAGGGCACCAGTGTGTATCACCGCCCGCACCGCGCTGCCGTGGCCGCACTGGTGATGGTCCTCGACCCGGAATGCTGCAGCTAGAACAGCTTTCAGAGACTCGCCGGGTCCGGCAACAGCTCGGCGATGAGGTCTTCCACCCGGCCCCTGATCTGATCGCGGATAGGCCGCACCGCTTCCACACCTTTGCCGGCGGGGTCCTCGAGCACCCAGTCGCGGTAGCTCTTGCCGGGAAAGAACGGGCAGGCGTCTCCGCAGCCCATGGTGATCACCACGTCCGAGGCCGCCACCGCGTCCGCGGTCAGAATCTTGGGGTTCTGAGTGGAAATGTCGATGCCGACCTCCGCCATGGCGGCCACCGCAGCGGGGTTGATCGCGTCCGCAGGCGCGCTGCCTGCTGAGCGGACCTCGATGGCGTCACCGGCCAGCGCCGAAAGGAACCCGGCGGCCATTTGGGAGCGACCGGCGTTGTGGACGCAGACGAACAGTACGGACGGTTTGGCGCTCATCGGTATCAACATAAACGTCGCGCCCTTACGGGCGCGCGCGGCGCATCCGGGATACTCGGCAGGTGACAGGAATGGGTGCATGACGGACCGTCCGAAAGTCTCGCTCTATTTGCGCAGCTACAGCGACGACCCGTACGTGGACTGGAATGCCACACTGGGGACGGCCCGCGCCATGGATGCCGCGGGTGTCGATCGCGTCGTGGTGTCCGACCATGTGGTGTTCGGCGAGAACCTGGACGCCTACGCCGATCCGGCGGTGGGAGGGACCACCGGTGGCCGACAACCGACCGGTCCCGACGGCCAGTGGTTGGAACCCCTCATCCTGCTGACGGCGATTGCAGCGACGACCACGCGGATCCGCCTGGGCACCTCGGTGCTGCTGGCAGCCCTGAGGCGCCCCGCCGTGCTGGCCAAGCAACTGGCCACCATGGACGTGCTGTCCGGCGGGCGAGTGGACCTGGGTGTGGGAATCGGCTGGCAACGCGAGGAGTACCACGCCGCCGGCCTGCCGTTCGAGCGCCGCGGCCGTCTGCTGGACCACACGCTCGAGGTGTGTCAGACGCTGTGGACTCAGCAGCGCGCCACCTATAGCTCCCCGGAGCTGTCGTTCGAGGGCATTCATCAGATGCCGAAGCCCGTTCAGCCGGGCGGACCGCCCATTTGGGTCAGCGGCACCGTCAACCCGGCCGTTGCCCGCCGGTTGAGCCGGTTCGGCAAGCGCTGGATCCCGTGGGGCCCGGCGATCACCGACCTCGGCAGCGCTATCCCGGCGATGAAGCGCGCGATCGCCGACGCCGGTACGGACCCGGGCGGTCTGCAGGTGCAAGGATCGGCGGCCTTGGTGAAAGGGTCCGATCGCAGAATCGACGTGCGGGCTTCCGTTGCCGCGGTTGCCGGCATGGTGGCCGAGGGCGCCACCGACATTCGGTTCTCGGGGTCGCTGCCGCCGGATTACGAACAGGCGCGTGAGGTGTTGGGCGAACTGGTCAGCGCCTTCCGGGAAGTCACCGACTGACTCAGATCGCGGCAACCAGCTTGCTGTACTGCGGGCAATAGGCACGGACCGAGATGGCGACGAAGTCGTCGGCGTGGTCGGCGAACGCCGGACTGCTCGACCTGAACTGCGTGGCCACCTCTTGCACCGTCATCCCCTGTCCGATGTTCTGACACACCGTCTTGCCGTTGAACACTGCGGCCTGCGGGTTGGCGAATGCGATGCCCTTCTCGTTGAGCGCGGCGATGTAGCGGTCGTCCTGGTCGGGCGTCGAGGCGATGGTCGTGGTCGTCGCCGGTGCCTTCGTCGTCGCCGGCGCGGCCGTGGTGCCGCCGGTTTGGGAGGCGTTCTTGGACGTGTTGCTCTTACTCATCACCCAGCCCGCGACCACGATCACAACGGCCAGCGCCAGACAGATCAGCAGGACCGTCGCGGCGCGGGTCCACGCGGTGGTCCAGGACTGGTCGACGTCGGCCTCGTCGGGTGGCACGGCGGGGTTCGCCCCGCTCGGGCTGCGCCCGGCGGCCGCGGCATCCTGGATATCCGGCACCTCGTTACCGCGCGACCAGGCCAGGTTTGCCCCCGTCTCGCCAGCGTTGTAGTCACCACCTCCGACCGGGTCGACCATGGGGTCATGCTAGTCGGCCCGGCCCGGCCTCAGGTCAGGTGGCGGTTGCGCCAGCGGGAGAGTCGGCCGCTCGGTGATTGAATCGCCGCCATCACCGAACTCATCGAAGACGCCACCGACTTGGCGTGCTCCCGTGGGTGCGCCGCGGGAACCGGCGGCGCGTCCCCGACCCACCAGGTCGGCTGCAACAGCGCCGACGTCACCGGGATCGCACGGTCGACGCTGGCCCGTCCCCACCGATACGCGCGGTCGATGGCCGTAGTCGACGGGGCCAGGTTGATCGGCGACAGGGTGGGCTCGAAACGGACCAGATGGTCGGCGTAGGGCAGGTTGCGCAGCATCTGAAGCTGGATCGCCTGCAGGATCGGGGCCAGCCACAGATGCCGTGAATCCCATTGTGGGTGAAAGCAATCGAACGCCAGATAGCACGCGTTGCGGGTGCCGAGTTTGCCGTCACGGACCCGCTTCCACGCCAGTTCGACCGGCACGTTGCTGGCCGCGCCGCCGTCGACCAGTGCCGCGATATCCCGCTCGGCGAACAGGTCCTCCAGCAACGGCACCATCCGGTCGTCGCTCGTTTCGTGGTGCAGCACACCAGGAATCGACGACGAGAACGACGCCGCGTCGAGCACGTCGAAGTCGAGTGCCGGGTCGTCGCCGCAGACGACGATCGGCTTGACCACGCGCAGGTCGATGAATGCCGACACCTGCCACATCCGCGCCGCCACCAGTGGCCCAATCCCGATGGGGCGGAAGGGGAGCGAGCGAAATTGCAGCGCCGCCAGCTCGGGACGGCGGAACCTCGAGGGCAGTGCTGCGTACGGCTGCCGGCGCACACCGGCGACCACCACGTCGAACGGTATGGCCAGATCCGACATTCGCATGCGCTCGCCGTCTTCGCGGCTGAGCAGTGCGTGGGCGAACTGGTCGAAGCGCAGCGCGAACAGGCCGGCCATGCCGTGGCGGCGACGCACCCGTTCCGGCCCGAGGATCGCCCGGTAGGACACCGTTTTGGCCCAGGCCACGTACTCCTCGATGGGGACCGGCAATTCGCGAGCCACCAGGCTGCCGATGATCGACCCGAACGACGAACCGATCAGGTAGTCGGGCACCTGGCCGGCTTCCAGCAGTCGCGCCATGCCGCCGATGTAGACGAACCCCGCACCGCCGCCGCCCCCGAGGACGGTGACGAGCTTCTTGTAACCCACCTCGGCGTCGAGTTCGGCGGCCGAGAAATCGTTGCGGTGGCGGTCGATGAGTACCTGCCGCTGATCGTCCTGGTCGTCGGTCAAGCCGGCCAGGATCTCGCGGGCCGCCGTCAGCGCCTTGATCTGGTCGGGTTCCTCACGCAACGGCGCGAACAGGGCATCGACCACCCTGGACCGCCACGGTCCGACCTCCGCGCCAATTGCGATGTCGCCGCGTCCGCGACCGCCGCCCGGACCTGCGGCCCCAGGTTCGAAATCGGCCAACCGGGCGAAGTTCAGGATGTAACGCAGTTTCCGCACTTGCTCGCCGCTGAGCACATCGGGGTTGGCCAGGTGGTGGCGCACCAGGCGGCTTTCCATCTTCTGCAGCACCAGCGCGGGGTCGGCCGACGGCAGGTCGACGGTGTCCAGCGCGGCATCGGTGGCTTTGGTCTCGTCGTCTTCGAGGTCCTCCAGGACGGGTGTGAGATCAAACTCGGGCACGTGGCGTCCCCTGCGAGGCCCGAAACGGCCCCGCAGCACGTCGGCGAACGGGATCTCCATGAGGAATCACCCTCTCATGGGCAGCTCCCGGTCATGACTACCGTCCGGGGACGGGCACCGTGGGCATTGCCGCGGCGCCCGGCCAGCACCCCAGCGGGCTGATGCCCTTGTTGATCGCGGCTGTGATGCAGTTCTGCACAACCACGTTGGGGTCGTTGCTGATGGAGCGCGACAGGATCTCGTTCGCTTTGGCCTGGGCTTCGGCCGTGCGCTGGGACTCCACCGCGATCGAGGTCTGGGCGCGCTGTTGATTGAGCTGGTTGATCTTGTCCTCGGTGCCTTGGTCGTACTGGATTGTGGGCACGTTGATGTCGAAGATGTCGACTTGGCCGCCGACGTCCTGGCGCATCAGGTCAGCGGCGCGCTTCGCCAGGTTCGGCAGTGGGGAGACGTCGAGGTTCTGCGGGTCCAGCGGATTGAACGCGGCGAACACCTCGTTGAGGGCAACCGACAGATTCCGCTCGATCAGATTCACGCGCACGTTGTCGAAAGTCTTGTACTGCTGGAAGAGTTCGGGTGCGGCGTGCTGTTTGAGCTGCCAGCGGATGCTGACGTCCGCCCAGGCGGTGGACTGGTTGCCCAGCCGCACCATGATGCGCTCGTCGTGATTGCCGTCCTTGACATACTTGTCGATCTGCACCGCACCATCCATCTGATGGGTCATCTGCCAGGGCCACTTACCGTGGAATCCGTTGTTGAGACTCACACTGGTCGGGCGGCCGAAGGTGGTGACGATGGCGATCTGGCGGGTCCCCACGATGGTGAAACAGCCCAGCAGGAATACCAGGACGGCGGCGGCCACCGCCCCGAGCGCGACCGTTCGGCGGCGGCGTCGAGTTTGATCGTTGCGAGTCAAGACCCAACCCAGGGCCGCAACACCTGCGACGGCCAGGCAAAGCACGAACAACACGATCTGCCACGTCATCCCTACACTCCTTCTCAGCTGTGTGGGAAGACTCTAAGCTGCGGGCCATGGCTATCGACCGTGCCGCGCTCGTTGCGGGCAGCATTCGCCTCGCCTCCGGCATTTCATTCCTCGTCGATCCGATCACGGCGAACAAGCTCTGGGGTGACCCGGACGACCAGACGCCGACGACGCAACTGCTGTTGCGGTCAATGGGCTACCGCGACGCACTGATCGGCGGATTGCTCGCCACATCGGCGTTGCGCGGCAAGAACACTCGCGGCTGGTTCCTGGCTTCTGGCGGCGCGGACGCAGCTGATCTGCTGGGCGGTTTGTCCGTGCACGGTCAACTCAAACGTTCTCAACGGATTATCGGTCTCGGAGGCGCGATTATCGGTGTCGGCGTTGGGCTTTGGGGTGCGGCGCGCCCGGTTAAGCGGGATGTGCAGATGCCCGCCGACGCCTAGTTCCAGGGGCCGATGCCGCCCACCTTGTCGATGCGGATGCGGGTGAGGAACCCCGGCGGAGCACCGTCCGGCGGAAACACGTCCGGGTCCGACAGCGTCCGTGCGAGCTCTCTCAGCAGTTCCGGCGCACCGCCCTCGACGATGCGCGCCGTCCCGTTGATGGCGAGGTACGGCCGCATGTCGCCGTGCGGGTCGTCGGTCGAGACGACGGTGACCGCCACGCGGGGATCGCTGCGGACGTTGCGCACCTTCTTGTGCTCGGCCAGGTGGGCGGTGACGAGTTCGTCGCCGTCGGGCGTCGACTGCAGGGCGACCCAGACCAGGCTCACCTGGGGACTGCCGTCGGGATTGAGGGTGACCAGCGTGGCGTCGGTGCCGTTGCCGATGAATTGACGTGCCGCGTCGTTGAGCTTCATGCGTTGTTCTACGGCGGCAGTCCGGGAATAATTCCCTCCCGGGGGCACTTCTCGGTACGGTGGACCGACGAGAGGGAAAACATGCGCTTCGGGGTTCTGACCTTTATCACCGACGAGGGGATCAGCCCCAGCGTCCTGGGCCCGGAACTCGAGCAGCGGGGCTTTGATTCGCTGTTTGTCGCCGAGCACACTCACATTCCGGTCAGTCACAACAGCCCCTACCCCAGCGGCGGCCCGATTCCGCGCAAGTACTACCGACCGCTGGATCCGTTCATAGCGTTGACGGCGGCGGCCGTCACCACCGACACGCTGCTGTTGGGAACGGGGATCGCATTGCTCCCGCAACGGGATCCGATCGTGACGGCCAAAGAGGTCGCGTCGCTGGATCTGGTGTCCGGGGGCCGATTCGTGTTCGGGGTTGGTGTCGGATGGTTGCGGGAGGAAATCGCCAACCACGGCGTCGATCCCGCGGTGCGCGGCCGGGTGGCCGACGAGCGACTGCGGGCGATGATCGAGATCTGGACCCGGGAGCAAGCCGAGTTTCACGGTCGGTACCTAAATTTCGACCCGATCTACAGTTGGCCGAAGCCGGTGACCAAGCCCCACCCGCCGGTGTACGTGGGCGGGGGACCGGCCATCTTCAAGCGCATCGCCGAGTTCAATGCCGGGTGGATCGCGCTCAGCCCGTCCCCCGATGTGCTGGCGGGTCCCATCGAAGAGCTGCGTGCGGTCGCCGGTGTCGACGTCAAAGTGACCGTGTGTCAATGGGGTGACGCCACGGCCCAAACGCTGGAGGGATACGCGCCGCTGGGTGTGGAGCGGGTCTTGCTGGAGTTGGAGACCGTGCCACGTGACGAGACGCTGCGTCATCTCGACGAACTGGCAGCGCTGGCGCAATTACGCTGAACCCTCAGGATAGAACTATCCGCAACCGCTCCCAGCCCCGCACCGTCGAGGTGGGCGCCAGCTTGAGGCTGTCGTAGTCGATCTCCCATTGCGGCCAACGGTTGAGTAGTTCGTCCAGCGCGACCCTGCCTTCCAGGCGCGCCAGATTGGCGCCGAGGCAGTAGTGCACGCCTTTGCCGAACGTGAGGTGAGAAACGTTGTCGCGGTGCAGATTGAAGGTGTCAGGATCCTCGTAGCGCAACGGATCCCGATTCGCGGATCCGAAGAGCAGCAGGATCGCGCTGCCGGCGGGCACGGTTTTGCCGTAGCTCTCGAAGTCGCGGATCGTGTAGCGCGCGACGTGCGGGCCGGTCGGTTCGAAGCGCAATGTCTCGTCCACCGCGCGCGTCAACAGCGAGCGGTCCTGGGCGACTTCGCGACGCTGATCGGGGTGTTCGGCGAGCACCTTGGCCAGCCAACCGATCAACCTGCCGGTCGTTTCATTGCCGGCGCCCGCGACGACCTGCGTATAGTGCAGCACCTCCTTGCGGCTGAGCTTTCTCGTCACCCCGGTTCCATCCTCGAACTCGACGTTGAGCAGCTCTGTCATCAGGTCGTCCGAGGGATTCTTGGCTCGCCAGTCGACGTAGTCGGCGTAAATGCGGCCGTCGGCGATCGAATCGGGGTCGGTCACCTTCATCGGCGTGCCGGGTTTGGTGCGCAGGTTGGCGTCGTTGGCGTCGCGCACACCGATCTGGTCGTCCTCGGGGATGCCCAGCAGCATGCCGATGACACGCATCGGCATCATGGACGCAAGTTCGGCGATGATGTCAAAACCGTCCGAGCCCACCAGGGGATCGAGGCAGCGCACGCAGTAGGCCCGGATCTGGTCCTCGATGGCGGCCATCCGGCGCGGAGTGAACACCCGCGACATGACCCCCCGCAACATGGTGTGGGTGGGCGGATCTTCGAACATCATCACGCCGGGAGGCATGGGAAACTTGGATTGGATCAGTTCCAATATGTCACTTCGGCTGTTGGAGAACGTTTCCCAGTCTGACAGCGCTTTCTCGACGTCGGAGTGGCGGGAGATCGCCCAGAAGTTATAGCGCTCGTTGTAATACAGCGGCGCCTCGCTGCGCAGCCGGGCGTAGGTGGGGTAGGGGTTGGCGGTGATATTGACGTCGTAGGGGTCGTAGTACACGTCGGTGTCCGAAGTGATGGTCATGCCAAGTCCTTTCACTACTTCAGGCAACTTCCCGCGTCGACAGGCAGCGTGACGCCGGTGATGTAGCGCGCCTCGTCGGAGGCCAGAAGCCGCACCGCGTTGCTGATGTCCTCGGCATTGACCCACGGGACCCGCCGCACATTAGCCTTGAGGCCGGCCGCCGAACCGGTGCGCACGATCGAGCCGTCCCGTTGGAAAGCAGATGCGGCACAGCGGCTTTCACCGACTCCAAACTCCGGCGAGATCGACGTCGATCATCTCCTGCCACAGGTCTTCGGCCCTCCGGTCCAGCCGGACGCCACCCGTGCCGATATCGGCGTGGGCGACTTTGCTACTCGGCCGGGCATCGGCGACCTCTCGTTGAGTAACTAGGTTACAGTCGGTAGAGTAACCGCGTTACCAACACTGGGCAAGGTTTGGGGCAAGGGTGAGTGTGGTCCGTGCGGCAGCGGCGAACGGCGAAGCCGGTCGTTCTGGCGACCGCGTCCTGGACCTGATTCTCGACGTGGTGGTCGAAATCCTGGAAACCGAGGGGTATGAGGCCGTGCAACTGCGCGAGGTCGCCAAGCGGGCGCGTACCTCGTTGGCCACCATCTACAAACTTTTCCCCACCCGGGACGCTCTGATACTGGCCGCCCTCCAGCGGTGGATGGACGAGAACCGTTATGCGGGCCTGACGTCGTACACGCGGGGGTCCACCGAATCGATCTACGACGGCCTGAGCCGGCTTTTCCGAACGATCTTCGAGCCTTGGGAGCGTCATCCTGACATGCTGCGGGCATACTTTCGCGCGCGCTCGGCTCCGGGAGGACAACAACTGGTGAGCCGCGGCCTGGACGCGGTGGTGCCCGCGGCGATGGCGGTGCTTGCCGATGCCGAACCTGACCTGATCGAAGAGGTGCCGCCGATCGTGTCCAACCTGGCCTACGGCCTGGTCGCGCGATTTGCTGCCGGAGAAATCCCCATCACCGAAATCCTCCCGACGCTGGACCGCGCCCTGTTCCGGCTGACGGCTAACGCGGCGCGAGGATGAACGTTGGTCCGCTTCTGGTACTTCTGGAAATCGGCATAGAGATCGACTGGTCGAGGCCACAACGCAGCGCGATCTTCATCCAATCTGCCCGTTCCGAGTCCGCAAGATTGTTGGCCTTTGACGTGAGTGCGGGTCGAATCCCGATCACGAAGTTGTCGCCGTCGCACCGGTAGAGCAGCGGAGGGTGACGAGCTTGCCGGACTTGCCGCCACGGTGCTCGAGGAGCAACGGCGGCACCGGGTTTTCGGAATCCCGAGACGATGCCCCAGTTGTTTTCGCTCCGCCAGTTGGTCAGCTTGCAGACCGCGACGTCGGTAACAAGAATTTCGGCATCGATCGTTCACGCGTCAGGCGGTCACGAAGCGGTGGCGTACCGGCGGACCAGTTGGCCGTCGCGGAACGTGTCCGAGTGCTGTTGACCGTTCTTGTCGCGGCCGAAGAACGTCCATCGAGTCGAACCTGCTTGCGGAGTGCTGATCATCCTCACCTGGTAAGGGAGATGGTCAGGAGCCACCGTGCCAATGGTGTCACCTACCCGGATCTCCGACGGGTGAATCTCGGGTGCATCGCACCAGTTTTGTGTGGCCATGCTTCCATCCTCCCCTATACCGTCGGTAACCGTCGCCTATCACGATTCATGACCCGGGTTTGGACGTCTCTTGAGGTGGCGTACCGTCATCGATGAGTCTTTTCGTTGTCAGCGATGGTGACCGGTAGTTCGCTACGGGCCGTGCCTCAGGGCAATGTGATTCCTCCGCCGTTCCGCAGCCGCGAGACGACGATGCCCAGCATGAAGGAACAACCTCGTGAACCCCGCAGTCCTGCCTGTGACAGGCCACCAGGCCGCCCTGACCTGCGGTCCGGCCCGCCGATGAAGACGGGCCGGTGAGTTACTCGCTGGGGGCGCGACGTCACTCCACCCCGATCCGCCTCACGCTGGCAAGCGAGCTCGGGCACGAGATCGACGGCGCATGGTGGCCCCGTACCGACCGGATCGGTGTCGAGTTGCCCGAGTTGATCCTCGCGCTTCGGGCACGACTCGGCGAGATCACCGACATCGCGGTGAACTGGCCGCCGCTGCAGCGGCCGCCTGACTTGAACTGGCAGGGCTGGCAGCACAAGCAGCAGCACGTGATGACGGTGACCGGTGCGGACGCCCTGGCGAATGTGCTGATCGTCCCATACTCCACCAACGGCACGCTCGCGCTGATGATGTTGCGGCTGGCCGCCGACCTGCCCGTCGCCGCCCCCCACCGCGACACGGTGCCGTTTCAGACCGCAGGTTCGATCTTGTATGCCGCGCGGCAGCAGCGTGCGGCGGACGCCGACGCAGGGCGGGGGTTGCTCTCCCGCGATGGCGTCAGCTGCACCGGTCCAGTAGTGACCAACGGCGACGCTCGGATTCAGTGAGTTCCTCAGATGTGACCGCTCCGAAAGCGGCGACCGCATCGGCGAATTGCGACGGTGCAGTGACAATCCGGTCGAAGCGTTTTTCAGTGCCGGAGTGGCTCAGTTAACCATCCTCTGTCGGCCCGCCGCAGCCGATCGACCGGCGTACCCAGTCGTATTCGCGGCGCGCGGTCGAATAGTTCTGCGTAGCGGTGCAGATAGGAAAGGATGGCGCGCCTACCAGGTGTCGGGTGGCGCTGATGGCCAGACGGACGCCCTGGATAGTGCGCGGGACCGTGTCGAGATTGCCGCTATGGCAGTGATCGGTGCCTACGCCACGACCACTACCGCAATCTCGACGGCACTTGCTACGCCGCGCAGGGAGCACGTCGCGCTCCGATGGGGCGAAGAACCCGTCCCTATCGGGTCCGATCTGCTGCCTCGTCGAAGCCGGCGTCGAAGTGCTGGCCGACCTGCGCGGCGTGTATGTCGGATCTGTCCCGCACGTGACGTTCTGGGCGACCTGCCCGGGTGGCACCAGACATCAGCGCCGAACTGGCTCAGGCGCTGCTGAGATTGCCGCCACGGTCGTACATGCCGCGATGACGCGACCATGACGGCAATGTGGGTGCCGCGTGCTCTAGCGGAAGCGGTCCAGGACCCGGCGCACCAAGCCCTCGGACTCACCCGTGGGAGGCTGCCGGTTCACATAGGGCCAAGGGTGATTGCGCTCGGGCACCGAGCCGGCCCGGGCCTGTTTGAGTTGCATGCGTAGCTGCTGTCGCAGCTGGTGCAGCTCTGGGTCGGCCCAACGGTTCTGCGCCTCAACGGGATCGGCGGTCAGGTCGTAGAGTTCCCACTGGTCGTCGATAGGATCGGTCCGGTATGCCTCGCCACCGATCCCGTTGGCGGCCAGGTGGCGAACGCCGGGCTCGGTCCAGGTGGCCGGGTCGTCGAAGGTGCGGACCAGTTTCCACAGATGCCCCGAGCCGCCATCCTCGTCCGGCACCCGCACGATCAGGCCCTCGAAGTTGGAGGCCACGTGCGCAGGAACCTTAATCCGAAGTGGCGCAGGCGGATTCACGTCGCGGCCCAGTTGGCGGGACAGCGCCGACGCCCCGGTGTCGCCTTCGAGCACATTGTCGCGGGTCATCAGGTAGACGGCGCGCTCCTCGTCGGCAGGTGCGCCGTCAACGACAGGCATCAGGTCGCGTCCGGGCAGCGGGTGCACCTCGGAGAACGACTCGGCAAGCTGCGCGGCCACCGCCTCGACGTCGACGCCGGCGGCGCCGAGCAGCGTCGGCACCAGATCGACGTGCGATGTCGGTGCGGTGACGGTGCGCGCCCGGGTCGCGTTCGCGCCGACCCGGGCGATGACGAAGGGAACCCGGGTGGCCTCGTCGTACAGGTTGAACCACTTCTGGTGCAGGCCGCCGTGTGCGCCCAGCAGATCGCCGTGATCGGAGGTGCGCACCAACACGGCGTTGTCGGAGCCGCCTTCGGTGACGGCGCGGCGCACCCTGTCGATCGGCGTGTCGACCTCGGCGTGCAGCCGGTAGTACAAGTCGCGGTAGCGCTGCGCGTTGCGCTGGTAGCTACGTCTGACCGCGGGAGAAGGTCCGTATCCGGAGTAGTAGGCCTCCCGGAAGGCGATCTGCGCTGCCGGCTTGGTCGACAGGTCCTCCTCGGCGGTCGGCGGCGCCGGAACCGGCGGCGGGTCCAGCTCAGAGGACGCAATGGGGCTGCGCCGCACCCAGGCCGGGAACAGGACGATGTCATGCGGGTTGACGAAGCTGGCCACCAGCAGGAACGGCCGCAGCGCTCGCATGTCACCGGCACGGCGCCGCGCATAGCGGTCGCCCAGCCATGCCACCACCCGGTCCGCGATCAACGGGTCGCGGCGGTACCCGCTGTTGGCGTTGCCTGCGCCGTGCGGTTCGGGTCCCACCCAGCCGGAGAAGCCGTAGGCATCGAGCCGGTCGGCGTCGAGGTAGCGCTGTACGGCAGCCGCATCGACGACGCCGTCGTCATCGTTGGTCGCCAGGGATCCGCCGGTCGCCGGGTCTTCAAGATCGGCGTGGGAGATGTGCCACTTGCCGTCGTAATGGGTGTCGTAACCGGCCGCGCGGAACCAGTTGCCCAGGGTGGGCACTTCGCCGGCGCGCAGCCAGCGCAGCCGCGAATCGTCGAAGCGCTTGCCGATGCCGTCGGTCTGAGTCACGCCGTGCAGGTCCGGATACTGACCGGTGAACATGGTCGGCCGGCTGGGCACGCAGGCCAGCGACCCGGTGTAGTGCCGGCTGAAGCTGACACCGTGCTCGTCGAACCAGCGACGGCCGGTCAAGGTCCGCTGGCGCCAGGCCAGCAGGCCCTCTGACTCGTAGGGCGGTACCGCGCGCTCCTCGTCGGTCATGATGATGACGATGTCGGGGCGCTCAGACATGCGTGTTCTCCATTCGTCGGGCCAGCCCGGCGAGCAGCGCATCGGACTGTTTGGCCAGGACCCGCAGTGCAACCCATTCCGCCATCCGCGCCGGCCTGCCGGTCCCGACCTCGACCGTGCTGATCAGCGCGACCGCCGTCTGCGCACCCACTGGTCGCAACGTCCAGCGGTTGGCGACCTTACGCAACCGGGTGGGCAGGCCCTCGATGTCATAGGCGAGGGTCGTAGGCGGGTCGAACTCGGTGATCCGCTCCACCAGCGTGTTGGGACCCACCTGCACCCGGCGGGTGGTGCCCACGGCCCCGCCGTCGGGACCGTGCCGGAGTACGCAGGAATGGTCGACGCCATCGGCCCAGGAACTGAGGGCTCCGAAGTCGGCCAGGACGTCCCAAATCGCCTGCGCTGGGGCCATCACCGTTCGGCTGCGGCTGATATCTCCCACCCCGTCATCCAACACCATGGTCGCATTTCTGTCGGGCTTCTCGACACCCTGCCCCTGAACTTCACAGGTCACGGTGCTGTCGGAGATGCGCTGTCGCTACGGTAATGGGCGACCAGTCATCGATCGGGACGAGAAGGCGGCACAGCACGCAATGTATGACCAAGCCAACTACGACGCGACGGATCCCGCCGACGTCGGTTCACGCATCGACCCGGTCCTGGCCCGGAGTTGGCTACTGGTCAACGGTGCGCACGCCGACCGGTTCGAGGCGGCGGCTCACTCCCGCGCCGACATCGTGGTTCTGGACATCGAGGACGCGGTGGCGCCCAAGGACAAGGGCAGCGCCCGCGAAAACGTGGTGCGGTGGCTGGCGGCCGACAACAGCGACTGGGTCCGGGTCAACGGCTTCGGCACCCCGTGGTGGGCCGACGACCTTGCACAGCTGGCCGACACCCCGGTGGGCGGGGTGATGCTGGCGATGGTCGAATCGGTGGACCATGTCACCGAGACTGCCAAACGGCTGCCGAATGTGCCGATCGTGGCTCTGGTTGAAACTGCCCGCGGGCTGGAACGCATCACCGAGATCGCGGCGGCCAAAGGCACCTTCCGCCTCGCATTCGGGATCGGTGACTTTCGGCGCGACACCGGCTTCGGCGAAGAACCGGCCACCTTGGCCTATGCCCGGTCGCGATTCACGATCGCGGCCAAGGCAGCCGGGCTGCCCAGTGCGATCGACGGGCCCACCATCGGCTCCAACCCGCTGAAACTGATCGAGGCGACCGCGGTTTCCGTCGAGTTCGGAATGACCGGCAAGATCTGCCTGTCGCCTGACCAATGTGTCGTGGTGAACGAGGGCCTGTCCCCGTCGCAGGATGAAATCGGTTGGGCCAAAGAGTTTTTCGCGGAGTTCGAGCGTGACGGCGGAGAGATCCGCAACGGATCGGACCTGCCGCGCATCGCCCGAGCCACCAAGATACTCGACCTGGCGCGCTCGTACGGCATCGTCGCGTCGGAATTCGAGGACGAACAGGTGCACTCCCCGGCTCCGTCGGACACCTATCACTACTGATCGGGCGGTGCCAGAGTGCCCGGGGTTCGCATCGAACGGATCTACTCCGACCTCAGCCCGCAGGACGGGCAGCGCGTCCTGGTCGATCGCATCTGGCCACGCGGCATCCGCAAGGGCGACCCGCGGGTCGGCATCTGGTGCAAGGACGTCGCGCCGTCGAAGCAGTTGCGGGAGTGGTATCACCACCAGCCTGAGAAGTTCGATGAGTTTGCCTCGCGTTATGAAACGGAGCTCGCCGGCAGTCCGGCACTGGCAGAGCTTCGCGAGCTCGTCCGGCGTGGGGTGGTCACCCTGGTGACGGCCAGTCGCGACGTGCAGGGCAGTCATGCGACTGTCTTGGCCAAGCTCCTCGGGGGCCGCTGACGCACGTGAGACCATCGACAGATGCAGCTGGGATTGCATGCGCTGGGAATCGGAGCCGGCGCCGAGAGGACTGTGATCGACGCTGTCGCCGCCGCTGCGGATAGCCACGGGTTCGCGACCTTGTGGGCGGGCGAACACGTCGTGATGGTGGACCGTTCCGAGTCCCGGTACCCGTACTCGCGCGACGGCGTCATCGCCGTTCCCGCGGACGCGGACTGGCTGGACCCGATGGTTGCGCTGAGCTTCGCGGCCGCGGCCAGTTCGCGGATCCGGTTGGCTACCGGGGTACTACTGTTACCCGAGCACAACCCGGTGATCGTGGCCAAGCAGGCGGCCAGTCTGGACAGGCTGAGTGGCGGACGGTTGACGCTCGGAGTGGGCGTCGGCTGGTCCCGGGAGGAATTCGAGGCACTCGGCGTGCCGTTTGAGCGGCGGGCCGCGCGCACCGCGGAGTATGTCGCAGCAATGCGCACGTTGTGGCGCGAGGACGTCGCCTCATTCGCCGGGCAGTTCGTCGGCTTCGACTCGATCCGGGTCAACCCCAAACCTGTTGCTCGACGTCGGATTCCGGTCGTTATCGGTGGCAACAGCGACGCGGCGCTGCGGCGGGTGGCCACCTGGGGCGACGGCTGGTACGGATTCAACCTCGACGGCGTCGGGGAGGTACGGGACCGCGTGTGCCTACTCAGCGAGATGTGTACCGAACTGGGGCGTGACCGCAGCGGGTTGCGACTGGCGGTAGCCTTGGCCGAACCTCGGGTCGGCGACCTTGATGCGCTTGCCGCGTGTGGCATCGACGAGGTGGTGCTGGTGCAGTCGCCGCCAGACACTGCCGATGCGGTACCGGCCTGGATTTCGGCATTGGCAGACGAATGGGGCTCGGCGCTGTGAATGACAATCTGCTTCCGCGAGAGCTGGCCGACCTGCCCGCGCACATTCGCGACGTGCCCGCCCCCCCGATGCCCGAGGTGCCCCCGCCCTATGGCTGCCGGTTGGCTGATCCGGAGCTCGACGCGGAGATGATTGCCGAGTGGATGAGCAGGCCTCACTTGCGACGGGGGTGGGCGCAGGCATGGCCGGCGGCTCGGTGGCGCGAGTACCTGCGCACCCAACTCGACGGCACCTACTGTCGGCCCTTCATCGGCAGCATTGCCGGGCATGATCATGGCTATGTTGAGTTATACAGGGCCGCAAAGGATTTGATTTCGACCGTGTATGAGTGCGATCCGCGCGACCTCGGTGTGCGGCCGGCGCTGGCCGACCTGGAAGTGCTCGACCGGGGAATGGTGCTGCTGCTGTTGCCGCACTTTGTGGCCAGCGCGTTCAATGCCGAACCGGAGTGCCGGCGGATCATGTTCGATCCAGACCACCGCAACACGCTGCTGCGGGACTTCTGCGAGAACGGTGGCTGTGTCTTCCTCGGCGAACACGACAGCGTCAACCGGCGGCGGGCGCTGTATGTGTTGCCGCGCACCTTGGACGACGTGCCCCGGCTGCGCGATCAATAGTCGTACTCGGCAAGTGGTGTTTCCGGGATGCGCTGCAGGCCGTCCAGCGACATGGCTGCCGGCACCATCTCGCTGGTGACCAGCCCGTGGCGGGTCGTCAGCTCGTCGATGATGTCGAAACTGCGTGCGATGGCGTCGGGAGTGTCCACCACGATGGTCATCAACGGGACCTTACGGACCAGCTGGAAAAGCTTGTCCCCGTGCGGCTTGTGGTCGCCGTGAAAGCCCCAGATGCCGCGCAGTACGGTCGCGCCCCGCGCTGTCTTGGATCGCATCAATTGCTGGACGATCGCGCGGTGAATCGGTTGTGCCTCTTGGTGTTCTCCGTCGGCGGTGTGCACCATCAGCTTTTGCCACAGGGTGCGTCCCTGGTGGTCGGTGGGCGGTAGCTCCTGCGGGCGGGCGAACAATTCGCCGTCGCGTTTGCACAGTCGCACCCGTTCGACGGTCAGCAGCGGGTTGGGCAACAGGGTCGCGAGTTCGGTGGCCGCGGCGGAGACCTGCGGAGGCAGTCCGATCCCGATGATCATCTGTGGCACGTTGACGTTGCGGCCGAAGAATCTGGCTCGCTGGCGGCGGCCGTACGCCGTGCCGTCCACCCCCAGAAGCACTGTCCCACCGGCGAATCCGTGACGATACAGCAATTCGCACACCGCTTGATGGGCCGGCTTTCCGGCAATGCGTACCTGACGCCCCACGTACACGGTCAGTTTGGCGGCGTCTCCGGTCCGGCTGTCGATCTCGCTGAGCGCATCGGTGCCGCTGTGTTTGGTGATCAGGCGCGCACGTTCCAGGGTCACCAGCCCATGGCCTGTCACGGCGGTGACATCGTCTACCAGGGCGCGGATCTTCGATTCGACGTCGACGGCGACAATCGTCACCGGAGGGTCCTCGGACAGGCTCAGCGACACGTCGCTGTGCAGGCCGCCGGTGGGCCCGAAACTCGCGACTCCGCGCATCATGACGCTGGTGGCCACCCCGCGCGCGCCGAACAGGTCCAGCATCTCGTCGGCCAGGAATCGTCGTGGCTTGCCGACGGCACGCTGACGCTCGCCGAAGTAGGCGGTCAGCTTCAGGCTCTTTTCGCTCATATCAGCCCCGCGATCGAATGTCCCAGCAACACCGCACTTAGTCCGAGCAGGACGCTGACGGCGATGTTGGCGAACGCCGCCGGCAGCTGACGCTCCTCGCCGAGGCGTTGCGTCTCCAGCATCCAGGTGGAGAACGTGGTGTAGGCGCCGACGAACGCGGTACCGATCAACAGCGACACGTCCTTGGGCAGAGCCAGACTGGTGAGAAACCCGAGCAGGGCGGCGCCGCTGATGTTGACGGTGAGCGTGCCGTAGGGGAATGGCCGGCCCACCCGCCGCGCCACCGTCCGATCCACCAGAAACCGGGTCACCGAACCGAGGCCGCCGATCAGCATGACTCCCAGCCAGACCAGGGCCGTCGTCATCGGATGCGCACCCGCCGCACCAGGGCGGTGGCCAGGTACACCGCGAGGAGTCCCAGCACGATGCTGATGACGGTGTAGGTGACGGCCAGAACCCAGTGACCGTGTTCGACCATTTTGATGGTCTCGACCTGCATTGTGGAGAAAGTCGTTAAGCCGCCGCATAATCCGGTGCCCAGAAGCGGACGCCGATAACTCGACAGCGGCAGTCGCTCCAGCAGTCGGGTGGTGAAGTAGCCCACCAGGAACGCGCCGAGGATGTTGACGACGAACGTGGGCCACGGCCAGCGCGCCGGGTCGGGGACGGCGAGGGTGGCCAGCGCGGCCCGTGCCAGCGAGCCGAGCGCGCCGCCGGCGAAGATGGCCGCCAACTCCCGATAGTCAGGCCGTGCCACGGGCTGTTTCCTTCCGGTGTGCCAACTATGCGCCTACGCAGCCTAAAGGGTGTTACGTCCAACCGGCAGAATCAATGACCATGGCCCACGCCCGAGCCGGTCAGCCGGCCCAGCCCGAAGACCTCGTCGACCTGGCGCACCTGGTCACGGCGTATTACTCGCTGGCGCCCGATCCCGACGATGTCGCCCAGCAGGTGGTGTTCGGCACCTCGGGTCATCGGGGTTCGGCGTTGAACGGCGCGTTCAACGAGGCGCACATTTTGGCGACCACCCAGGCGATCGTCGAATACCGCGCGGCGCAGGGGACCACCGGGCCCTTGTTCATCGGCCGTGACACGCACGGCCTTTCGGAGCCCGCATGGGTGTCGGCGCTGGAGGTGCTGGCCGGAAACGGTGTCCCGGCGGTGGTGGACAGCCGCGACCGCTACACCCCGACTCCGGCGATCAGTCACGCGATCCTCACTTATAACCGGGGCCGTACCGAGGGACTGGCCGACGGGATCGTGGTGACGCCCTCCCACAACCCGCCGCCCGACGGCGGCTTCAAGTACAACCCGCCCAACGGCGGCCCGGCCGACAGTGCCGCGACCGGTGTGATTGCCAAGCGCGCCAACGAAATTCTGCGTGACCTGTCCGTCGTGCGGCGCGTGCC
Organism: Mycobacterium sp. ML4; assembly: GCF_054515735.1. Lineage (NCBI taxonomy): Bacteria > Bacillati > Actinomycetota > Actinomycetes > Mycobacteriales > Mycobacteriaceae > Mycobacterium > Mycobacterium sp. ML4. Next base: position 32,355 of record NZ_JBTNSY010000026.1, on the reverse strand, counting down.
GCTGGCGCGAGCGCTGGGCTCGGTGCAGCGTCACGATTACCTGGGCGCATATGTCGACGACCTGGTCAATGTCGTCGATATCGACGCGATCCGGGACGCCGGCGTGCGCATCGGCGCGGACCCGCTCGGCGGGGCGAGCGTGGACTATTGGTCTGAGATCGCTTCGCGGCATCGCCTGGATCTGACGGTGGTCAACCCGCTGGTGGACGCGACGTGGCGGTTCATGACGCTGGATCACGACGGCAAGATCCGGATGGACTGCAGCTCACCCGACGCGATGGCCTCGCTGATCGCAAATAGGGATCGCTACCAGATCGCCACCGGCAATGACGCCGACTCCGACCGGCACGGCATCGTCACGCCCGACGGGGGGCTGCTCAACCCGAACCATTATCTGGCGGTGGCGATCGACTACCTCTACACCCACCGGCCGTCGTGGCCGGCCGGGGTTGGCGTGGGCAAGACGGCGGTGAGCTCGTCCATCATCGACCGCGTGGTGGCAGGGATCGGCCGGGAGCTGGTGGAAGTGCCGGTCGGATTCAAATGGTTCGTCGACGGATTGATCGGCGGGACCATCGGGTTCGGCGGTGAGGAGTCGGCGGGGGCTTCGTTCCTGCGGCGCGACGGCTCGGTGTGGACCACCGACAAGGACGGGATCATCCTGGCGTTGCTGGCCTCGGAGATCCTGGCGGTGACCGGTCTGACGCCGTCACAGCGGTATGAACAGCTGACCTCTGAGTACGGAGCGCCGGTGTATGCCAGGGTGGATGCGCCCGCCGACCGCGAGCAGAAGGCCCGTCTCGGGCGGCTTTCGGCCTCGGAGGTGACTGCCACCTCGTTGGCGGGGGAGCCGATCGTGGCCAAACTGACGACCGCGCCCGGCAATGGTGCGCCGTTGGGCGGGTTGAAGGTGACCACGGCCAACGCCTGGTTCGCCGCCCGGCCGTCGGGGACCGAGGACGTCTACAAGATCTACGCCGAGTCGTTTCTCGGACCGGAGCACCTGGCGCAGGTGCAGGCGACGGCGCGGGAGGTCGTCAACGGCGTGATCGGGTAGGAGTTGTCTGCTTGTAACTTGGTCACACCAGCGGCTTCGAGGAAGCGGTAAGCCGTTGGCGAACTCGATATTGCCGGCGACATCACGCGGTGCTCACCAGCGACTTTGAACGCGTGTGGCCGGTGGTGTAGCTTCGATGAGCACGACGGGGCTATGGCGCAGCTGGTAGCGCACCACACTGGCAGTGTGGGGGTCAGGGGTTCGAGTCCCCTTAGCTCCACCATGGTGATGAGTCGCGTCATCGATTACAGATTCCCGGCCGTCGGCCGGGTCTTTCGCTCTTTGATTCTGGATCAGTTGCAATAAGCGGGGACAGGCCCATCGCACCAATTTCGACCCTTCCCCGGCCTCAGCGATGCAGGTTCCACTGACCGCAATCCTCGGCAAGCACATCGTTGACGTCGACTTCTTGTCCTCCGACTTTGGGGCCTGGATTCGACGCCGTACTGACCACGCGCTGGTAGAGGACCGCGGCGGGGTCGATCTTGTTGCCGGACCAGGCTTTGGTCTGCCAGGCCCAGCGGTGGCCGGGGGTGCGCGAACTTCCGATGACCCCGTCGGCGGCCGCCCACTGGCACACATCGATACCGCCGTAGACACCGGTGCGCTGCACTCCCAGCACCGAGTTGATTCCGCGAAACCACTTCAGCGCCAGAGTGTTCCAGGTGTCGCGGTTGATGTCCTCGTCGATGGTGAAGTAGATCGGGGCGCTCTGTCCACCCCCCGCCGCGGTATGGAGCTTCCAGGCGGTGCGGGCATCCTCGACGCCGCCGGCGAACCCGCGCTTGAAGTCCGATTGCGCTGTCCCGCCCGGCTTGCCGTACTGGTAGTTGCTGACGATCATCAGCCCAGCTGCGGTCAGTTGCTCGGCGTAGGACCGGGTGATCGGCTTGGCGCCGAAAGACGAGCCGGGACGTGACAGCGAAACGTAGTTGATGACCCCGGAGTAGCCGGCAGCCTTGATGTGCTCCGCTGGAATTTGGTGCATGGCGAAGTCGATCAGTTTGGGTGGCGTGGCGGCCGCCGCAGGAACGGCGGCAATAGCCGATGCCGCAGACAGCCCCGGCAGTACCGACAGAGCGACGGCGTAGCGCAAGACGTCGCGCCGAGCAAGAGGGCGCGACGGCGGGACGCAGAATTGGAACGACAAGTCCTGCATCGCGTGATGCTAAGTATCTGCCTGTTGCTAACAGAAGTGGTGTTTGACAGCTGATACCAAATCGGTCCGTCCGGTTCACCGGACTGAGGCGACTGCTTCCCGCAGACCCCGGGTCGCCAGTCGGTCAGCGAGTTCGTTGTCGGCGACGCCCGCGTGCCCCTTCACCCAGAACCACTGGACTCGGTGCCGCGCGCAAGCCGCCTGGAGCCGCATCCAGAGGTCGACGTTCTTCACCGGCTGCTTCGCGGCAGTCATCCAACCGTTGCGTTCCCAGCCGAGAACCCACTTGGTGATGCCGTTCCGGACATAGGTGCTGTCGGTGTGGAGGTGGACTTGTACCGCTCGGGTCAGCGCCTCCAGCGCCATGATCGGCGCCGTCAGTTCCATCCGGTTGTTGCTGGTCGGAGTGGACTCACCGCCGTACATTTCGCGGACATGGTGGTTTTGGCGCAGCACCGCCCCCCACCCGCCGGGACCGGGGTTGGGTCTGCACCCGCCGTCGGTGTGGATGACGACGAGGTCCCGGACGTTGTCGACCATGCGCCGAGGATAGGCATTGCGTTACGCGATCGGCCGCGCGACTCGCAAGGACGTATCGGCCGGCGCTAAATCGGTTGAGGCGGTGGGATCTGCCGCTGACAATGGCTCGATGTTGGGTGTGCGGTTCGTGCGGCGCATCGATGGTTTGGCCTACGAGTTCGTCCGCCAGGGCGAGGCGCATGGTTTTCCGGCATTCCGTCGGGTTGACCGTGAGATCTGGTGCCTGCGATTGCCTGACTTCGGGTGGGTGGTCTGTGATGAATCCGGTGCGGTGTCGAGTCGGCCGTTTGGTGAGCCGGGGCACGGTGGCCTTCCCCCCGAAGGCGTATGGGTGAGTTTCAAGCGCGATCGCTCGTATGTGTATGACGCGATGCACCTGGCTGTTTAACAGTCCGGCCGTCGTCGATTCAGGACTCGGGACGCCAAAGTTCGACCGTGCTGGACGTACCGCGGGGCAGTTCGATTATTGCACCCATATCGACGGCCGGCGCCACACGGACCTCGCGATGATGGCGCTGGACGTTGCCGTAGGCGACATGTAGCCGATAGGCCGACGCGGATGTGGGAGAAGTTCTGCACCGCGATGCCAGGCGGTCGGTCCATTGCTTCCCTTCGAGACAGGTTGACGTTCTTGACCTTTCGTGGACATCGTTCGCGTGGCAAGCTCCGGCTCGATCCTCGGCTCAGTGCTGGGCGCGGATGCCGATGGTGGCGAGGGCTGTGTTCAGATCATCGCGATAGCGGACGCTCGACGACGGGGCTATCGGAACGAGCCGGTGACTCTCAGGCTGCTTTGCCGGCATGGGACGACGTCCACGCGCGCGGGACGGTTCGATGTACCCGGCTGCCCGCAATGCCATCAGGCAGCCGGTACCGAGCAACGCGCCGCCGAAGAACATGACACCAACCGAGATGTTTCGTCTCGCGGAAACAAGTGCATCACATTGAGCGCGGTAGTCGCTGAGTTCGTACGGTGCGCCAAAGCCGTTGTGCAGATCAAGATTAACGGCGTCTTCCCGCGCTGCACGGCGATGGTCCGGGTGAAATCCCGTACCACAGGCAATTGGTGAACCGCTGCGATCGACGGCCTGCAAAGACAGCGGCAACGTCAGCCCGAAGAGTGACCCGAGCACAGCCGCGGCGCCCACAACACCGAGTACCCACCTCACCGTGCAGCCCTCCGCTTCTGCAACGCGACTATTCCACGTGTGTTTACCCCTTGCGCAGGTTTTTACGCGTCGAAAAAAGGACGGGGAGATACAGGTCAGGGGCGCTCAGCGCCGAAAAGCTGCGCGATCAGAAGGTCGAGGCGGTCGGCGTCGAAGTCCGGACGTAGCCGGCGGGTGCGGCTGAGGCTGACCAGTCCGTGCAGCGCCGACCAGAGCACCTCGGCGAGGGTGGCCGCGTCTCGGTGCTCGGCAAGTGGTGCAACCACCTCGAACAGCTCGGTGAAAGATGCTTCCAATTCGGGCGGCGTGTCTTCGTGGGCGAAGTGCAGGGTGGTGGCACGGGTGAACATCGCGTCGTACAGGGCGGGATTTTCCCGGGCAAAGTCGACATACGCGCGCGCGAATCGTCTCAGCGCGTCGGTGGGGGTCATGGCGCCGGCGCGCGCGGCACGCAGTTTCGCGGTGAGCTCGCCGAACCCTTCGAGGGCGACGGCCCTTGCCAGTTGATCCATGTTGGTGAAGTGCGAGTAGAGCACGGGCTGGCTGTACTCGATCTCGGCGGACAGCCGTCGGGTGGTGACGGCGTCCCACCCTTCGGTTTCGGCCAGCCGGCGCGCGGTAGCGACGATCAGCCGCTGCCGTGCGGCGCGCTCACGCGTGCGACGGTCTTCGGCGGGCATACGCGACAATAGCACCGCTAGAACTCATAGCGCCGCTATTGACAGCCTCTGCCGTGCCTCCTAGCATCGCTAACATCCCTAGCGCCGATAAGAAGGAACGTTGGAATGTCGCTTACGCAGTTCGCTCAACTCGCGGCATTGATCGCCGTCATCGGTAACGCGGTGGTCTACGGCACGGACGTGTTCTGCGCGATCGTGTTGCGCCCGGCGCTGGCCCACGTCGACGACCGGGCACTGGCCGCGGTAAGCGGGTTCGTGTACCGCTACGGTGATCGGAGAATGCCCGTGCCGGGGGTAGTCGGCGTGCTTGCCGCCGCGTCAAGCGCCGCTCTCGCCGCACTGGCCGAGCGTTGGGCCCAGGCCGTCCCCGCCGGTCTGGCGGTTGTGCTGCTGTCGGTCTGGTTGCTGCTCTACATCCGCGTCAGTGCGCCGATCAATCGGCAGCTGACTGCCGCCGCAGATAACGCCCGGGTATTGCCCAATGTGCGCCGGCTGCAGGCTGATTGGGACCGGATAATCAACGCTCGTGCCGTCTTGCAGGGTCTGGCACTGGCCGCATTGTGCCTCGCCCTGATCGCCTGACTCCACGCGCCGATTCGCATCTGAAAGGATCGCTCCAATCATGACTGCGCGACCGAAAACCATAGGGCGACTGCTGATGCGCGCCGCGCCGATTATCAACGCGCCGGTAGCTGCCGTGGCCAGATCGCGACGCTTCGGCGGCCTGGTCAATCGCAACATCACGATGCTCAGTTACACCGGGAGGCGTTCCGGACGCCGATTCAGCATCCCGGTGGCGTATCGGCGCAGCGCGGACGCGATCATCATCAACACCAACCTGCCCGAGACCAAGACGTGGTGGCGCAACTTTCTCGGCGACGGCGGCCCACTCACGTTGCAACTCGACGGGACCGAACGGGCCGGGCATGCGGTAGCAACACGCGACGACAAAGGCCGGGTCGTCATCGTCGTGCGCCTGACCGACAGCCGCGGTCAGACGACCGCGTGACTGCCGATCGCGCGAGCGACCAACTTGCCGTCCTGAAAAACCTCCGCCTCCGAGGCGACAACGCGGCGACCGGCCTTGGTCGTGCGCGCCCTGCACGTCAGAAGCGTCCCGGCAACGGCCGGCCGCAGGTACTGGATCGTCAAGTCGAAGTGCGGAGCCGCAATACCATCACCAACTGCTGAGTGGACCGCCAGCCCGGTGCTGGTGTCCAGCAGGGCCGCGAGGAATCCGCCGTGGACGGTTCCGCGCTCGTTGCAATGCTGCGCCGTCGGCAAGGCCTCCACCACGGCGTCCTGCGCCTCGGACGGGACGTAGCGGAATCCCAGGAATTCAGCAAAGTGGCTCATCGCCAAACCTGTTGCGTCACTTGCGCTGCTGCCGGGCGGATTCCCGCACCGCTTCGGCCGCGTCGCGGAAGATCTGGCCGAAGTCGGGCACCCGGGCGCGCGCAGCCGGAAGCGAAGCCGTCGAACGTTGCGCTTCGGGCAGGTCGAGAACGAGCCACGCACCGAATTGATGGGGTTGCACACGCAGCAGCAGGGTGTCCAGTTCGTCCTCGAGCACCACGGGTACGGTCACGAACTCGCCAGGCTGTGCCTTATCGAGGCGCAAGCGCACGTCAGTCACATCGGCGTCCTCGGCGAGGCGCCACCGCAACTCCTGACCCGTGCGGTGGGCCGACGAGTACAGCACGAGATATTTCCCCACGAGACGAAGCGTAGGGCCTAGGGGCGAGGTAGCGAATCCCAGAACTCGGTCAGGACGGCCGCGCCGCGCGCCGGATCCTGCACCATCCACCAATGCCCGAGGCCCTCGAGGACCACCGTGCGCGCTCCGGCACGACCAGCCGCGCGGCGCCGCGTCGCTTCCCCGCCGATATACGGGTCGTCGGTCGCCAGCAACGAAAGCCCGGGCCGGGCCGCGGCGTTGGCCAGCGCCCGGCCGGCTTCCGCCATCGCCGGCTGCCGCGCCGAGCGGTAGAGCGCCAGAATCGCCCGGCCCATCGCCGGACCCTGCTCCCGCGCGATCGAGGTGGCGATGTCGGACGGTATGCCCAGCGCGCCCATTTGCGCGGCTCGGTCTTCGACGGTGCCGCCCAGCATGGTGTCGACGAGCTGCTCGCCGTCGCCTGGCGTCTGCCAGACCTGGGCCAGGTCGTGCCAGACGTAGTCCGGGTCGAACAGGCCGACGGCGTCGCTGGCCCAACTGCGGACCAGCTCCGGCCGGTGCATCACCACGTTCACCACATGGCCGCCACCCCAGTCGTGACCGACCAGGTCGATCGCCCCGCCGATACGTTCCAGTTCGTCCTCGAGCCAGTCGCGATAGGCCAGGTAGGTCGCCGGGAAGTGGTCGGGACGTGGTGCACCGAATCCGGGCGGTGAGAGTCGCACCACGTCCTCGCGCCCGAGGGCGTCGACCAGCGGACCCCAGATGGCATCGGTCTCCGGGTTGCCATGCACCAGAACGATCGACACGAAGCCTCCCTCATACGGTTCCGATTAGGTTTTACTCCCGACCCGCATTAGTCTTGCGCGCGGTCCGTCATCGACTCAGGAACACACCTATGCCTCTTCAGCCCACCCTGCGCCGCCCACATTCCCCGCGCAGGGGTCGTACCCAGCGTATGAACTGCATAACGGTTGGCCAGTGCTTCGACATCGACATCAGCCGTGACTCGGACGGATGGTTGATCCGGATACCCGAGGTGGACGGGATCGCCCGCGCCGGCCGTCGGTCGGCGGTCGAGCTGGCGGCCCGCCAGTGCATCGCACGCCGGACCGGCATCCCCATCGGTTACGTCGCCGTGTGGGTCGCAAACGAGACCGGCTAGCAGGCTCTGCCCGCCGTCAGATCTTGACGGTCAGCGGCCACACCTTCCAGATATCCTCGCAGTACTCGGCGATTGCTCGGTCTGAGGAGAACTTGCCGCTGCGGGCGGTGTTCAAGATCGACATCGTCGTCCAGGCATCACGGTCCAGCCACGCCGCACTGACGCGCTCCTGGCATTCCACGTAGGACGCGAAGTCGGCACATACCAGGAACGGGTCGTGGTAGCGCAGGTTGTCCACCAGCGGCCGGAACACCTGATGGTCGCCGTGCGAAAACGTCCCTCCGGCAATCAGATCCAGCACAGCGCTGAGTTCTGCGTTGCTGTCGATATAATCCGCCGGGCGATACCCGCCCGCCTTGAGCGCTTCGACCTCTCCGACGGTCAGACCGAACAGGAAGAAGTTCTCCGGTCCCGCCTCCTGACGAATCTCGACGTTGGCCCCGTCGAGCGTGCCAACCGTCAGGGCGCCATTGATCATGAACTTCATATTGCCGGTGCCGGAGGCTTCTTTACCGGCCGTGGAAATCTGCTCGGACACATCGGCGGCCGGATAGATCAGGTGCGCGTTCTGGACGTTGAAGTTCGGGATGAAGGCGACTTTGAGGTACCTGTTGACTTCCGGGTCGTTGTTGATCGTCTCGGCGACGGCGTTGATCAATTTGATGATCCGCTTGGCCAGGAAGTATCCGGGTGCGGCTTTGCCGCCGAAGATGAAGGCTCGCGGGGGAATCGACAGGCCGGGATTCTGCTTGAGCCGGTAGTAGAGCGCGACGATGTGCAAGACGTTGAGATGCTGGCGCTTGTACTCGTGAATGCGCTTGACCTGGATATCGAAGATCCACTCGGGATTCAGTTCGACACCCGCTGCGCTGCGTACGAACGACGCCAGGCGCGCCTTGTTGGTGCGTTTGATGTCCCGCCACTGCTGGCGCAAGGACGAGTCGTCGACGAACCGTTCGAGGCCACGCAGCCGGCCCAGATCGGTCAGCCACCCCTCGCCGATGGTGCGGTCCAGCAGTTCTCGCAGTCCGGGGTTGGCCAGCGCCAGGAATCGCCGAGGCGTGACACCGTTGGTCTTGTTGCTGAAACGCTCCGGCCACATCTCGTAAAAGTCTTTGAGCACACTGTCTTTGAGCAGTTCGGTGTGCAGTGCGGCCACGCCGTTGATCGCGTGGCTGCCCACGGTCGCCAGGTGCGCCATCCGGACGAACTTGGTGTCGTCCTCACCGATCAGCGACATCCGGCGGACCCGGTCGTTGTCACCGAGGAACCGGATGCGCACCTCGTCGAGGAACCGGCGGTTGATCTCGTAGATGATTTCGAGGTGACGGGGCAGCGACTCGCCGAACATCTCCAGCGGCCAGGTTTCCAGCGCCTCGGGCAGCAGTGTGTGGTTGGTGTAGGCGAAGGTGGCCACCGTGATGTTCCACGCCTCCTCCCAGTCCAGATGACGCTCGTCGATCAGTAGCCGCATCAGCTCCGCGACCCCGATGGACGGGTGAGTGTCGTTGAGCTGCAACGCGAATCGTTGGGGGAGTTCGCGCACCGAGACGTCGGCCAGATCGTCCATGATGTGCAGCACGTGTTGCAGCGAACAGGATACGAAGAAGTGCTGCTGCAGCAGGCGCAACCGTTTGCCGGCTTCGGGCTCGTCATTGGGATAGAGCACCTTGGTGACCGTCTCGGAGGTGACCTCGTCCTCGACCGCTTTGTAGTAGTCGCCGGTGTTGAACGCTTCCAGCGCGAACGACTTCACCGCGCGGGCGCTCCACAGCGTCAGCACGTTGCAGGTGTTCACGCCGTATCCCTGGATGGGGGTGTCGTAGGCGACGCCTTTGAGCATCAGGCCGGGCACCCACCGGGCGCGCTCCCGGCCCGCGTCATCGGTGTGGTGCTCGACGTAGCCGCCCCACTTGACCAAGTAGTTGACGTCGGGTTTGGCGATCTCCCAAGGGTTACCGCTGTCCAGCCAGTTGTCGGTCTGCTCGACCTGCCAACCATCGTGAATCTCCTGATCGAAAATGCCGAACTCGTAGCGGATTCCGTAGCCGATCGCCGGACGCTCCAGGGTGGCCAGCGAATCCAGGTAGCACGCGGCGAGGCGGCCCAGACCGCCGTTGCCCAGGCCCGGTTCCTCCTCGCAGGCCAGCACCTCGTCATAGTTCTGGCCCATCGCCGACAGCGCTTGTTTCGCAGCTCTTTCCATGCGCAGGTTCAGCAGGTTGTTGCCGAGTTGGGGACCCATCAGGAACTCGGCGGACAGGTAGCAGGTGACCTTGCGGCCGAGGTCGAGCGAGACCTGTGTCGAGGCCACCCGGCGGTCCTGCATGCGGTCGCGCACCGCCAGTGCGAGTGCCTTGTAGTAGTGCTCGGGGCGCAGCGCCGCGGCCGGGCGGCCGATCGAATAGCGCAGATGATCGCTGATCGCGCGTTGCAGCGCGGCCGCACCCATCCCCGTCCGGGAGTGCTCGATCAGTTCGGCCCGACCCGGGCCGCTGGCCGGCATTTCGTCGGAGGGGGTCTGATCGACATCAGTCATCGTTAGTCTTACTCCCTAGAGGTCTCGCACGGATGCGCCCAGAGACGGGCAGGCACGTCAGTCTGGCAGCGATGTTTGCACAACCAACGCGCTAATGCCTTCCGAAACATGAACAGCAGGCTATGTACTCGCTAAGCATCCCCGGCGGCGCCCGCAGCCTTCACCCCGAGTCTCACGCTACGATGAAAAACATGGCGAAAAGGGTGCTGACCCCTGGGCCGCGCGACGAACGTGGCGTGCTGCAGGCGCGAATCCTCACCGTTGCCAGGCAGGAATTCGCCGTCCACGGCTGGGCCGGCACCACGATCCGTGCCGTCGCGCGTGCCGCCGATGTCGACCCGGCCCTGGTGTACCACTACTTCGGGTCCAAGGAGCGCCTGCTTGACGCGGCCACCGATCCGCCGGCGAAATGGCTGGAAACGGTTGCGCGGACCTGGGCCACGCCGCGCGATGAATTGGGCACCCGACTGGTTCGTAGCGTTCTCGGCGCCTGGGCCGACGACGACATCGGTCCGGTATTGCGCGCCGTGGTCCTGACAGCGGCACACGACGACCGGACCCGGGAAAAGTTGCGAATGGTGGTGGAGCGCAGCCTGATCGGGGGGTCGACGCTGGGAACCGACGAGACCGACCGGCTCCGGCGCAGCGGGCTGATCGCCAGTCAGCTGATCGGTCTGGCTCTGATCCGTTACATCTGGCGCATCGAACCTGTCGCCTCGATGTCCGACGACGAGCTGGTGGCAGCCATCGCGCCCAACGTCCAGCGTTACATCGACGGGGAACTGACCGCCCCGGCCGATGGCTATTCCAGCGCGGCGCCCTAAGCGCGGGAGGACAACCGAACCATCGTCGGCACCGCCCGACCCCGCTATGTCCTAGAGGACTGCTCCACCAGGCCGCTCAGGACCGCGGGCAACGGATCCCGGTGCACGACACCGAGGCGCTGGGTTGCGCGGGTGAGCGCCACGTAGAGTTCGGCGGCACCGCGCGGGCCGGTGGCGAGGATGCGCTGCGGATCCACCACCAGCACGGCGTCGAACTCCAGGCCCTTGATCTCCGACGGAAGGACCGCCCAACGGACTCCAGGCGGTCCGATGACCACGCTGGTGCCCTCGCGCGATTCTTCTTCGCGGACGAATTCGGCTATCGCCGAATCTAATTCGTCGTGCTCGACGTGCCGCGCCCACGGCCGGACGCCGCACGCGCGGACCGATTCAGGCGGTGCAACCTCCGGCGCGAACTCGGCCAGCACCGCCGCGGCGACCGACATGATCTCCGCCGGCGTGCGGTAGTTCACCGACAGCGGGCGGTACACCCAACGGCCCGGCACATACGGCCGCAGCATCTCCTCCCAGGACGTCGCTCCGGCCGCCGAGCGACGCTGCGCGAGGTCGCCCACCACGGTGAAGGACCGGGCCGGACAGCGTCGCATGAGCACCCGCCAGTCCATTTCGGACAGCTCCTGTGCTTCATCGACCACCACATGCCGATACGTCCAATTCCGATCCGCCGCAGCACGTTCGGCAAGTTCACGCATGTCGCGCTCGACGAACCTGTCGGCCAGCTCCTCGCCGTAGAGAAGGTCCTGGGCCAGCAGCTGGTCCTCGTCGTCCATCAGGTCTTCGCGGCTGACCATGAGGTCAAGCACGCCGGCCGCATACGCGGCTTCCTCCGCTTGTTCCTGCTCGGCGGCACGCCGGGCGCGCTCGGTCGTGACCTTGTCGACGCCCAGCAGGTCGATAAGTTCATCGAGCAGTGGTACGTCCGACACCGTCCACGCGTCGCCCGGCGCTCGCAGCAATGCCGGGTCGGCACCGGCCGCTCGTAACCTCTCGGGACACTCGAGCAGCGAGGACAACAGGGCTTCTGGCGTCAGGATCGGCCACAGCTCGTCGAGCGCGGCGACGAAGGCGTCGTTGTCCGCGAGTTCCTCGATGAGGTCGGCACGCAACGCCTCCCACGCGCCGGTGTCCGAGCGGGTCAGCCAGCCGCGGCCGATCTTGGCGATGGCCCGTTCGGTCAGGGTCCACGTGACGATCTCGGTGAACACGGCGCGCGCCTCGTTATGTGGAAGCTTGCTGCCCCGCGCTTCTTCTCGGGCCCATCGCGCGGTCTCAGCGTCGATGCGGACCTCGACGTCGGACAGTGTGATCGGAAGCGGATCCTGCGGCAGCCGCTGCCGGTCGCTGATGGCCGCGGCCAGTACATCCAGCATCCTCAGCGAACCCTTGAGGCGTACGACGGCCGACTCGTCCTCAATGGTGACGTGCAGGCCGGGCACCAGATCGCAGGCGGTCATGAACACCACGGTGGACTCGCCCAGCGACGGCAGGACGCGGCTGATGTGGTCCAGGAACGCCGCATTCGGTCCGATCACCAGCACCCCGTGCCGTTCCATGCGCTCCCGCTGGGTGTAGAGCAGGTACGCGACGCGGTGCAACGCCACCACTGTCTTGCCGGTGCCCGGGCCTCCCTCGATCACCAGCACGCCCGGGTGATCGAGTCGGATGATCGCGTCCTGTTCGGCCTGGATGGTCGCCACGATGTCACGCATGCCCTCGCCGCGCGGCGCGTTGACCGCTGCGAGCAGGGCTGCGTCACTTGAACTTTCACGCTGGTCGCCGTCGCCCGGACGGCCCAGGACCTCGTCGGAGAAACCGACGACGCGACGACTGTGGGTGCGGAACTGACGGCGGCGCCGGACACCCTCGGGCTGGGCCGCGGTGGCCGTGTAGAACGGACGAGCCGCCGGCGCCCGCCAGTCGAGCAGCAGCGGTTCGTACTCGTCGTCCTCATCGAGCAGCCCGATCCGGCCGATATAGGTCCGTTTTCCCGAAACATCATCCAGCCGGCCGAAACACAGTCCGTCGTCAGCGACGTCCAACCGTTTCATCCGCCGGGCCAGTGCCCGCACCTCGACATCGCGATCCATGGGTGTTTCGCCGTCGCCCCGCAGGGCGGCGCTGTACCTCGCTGTCGCCCGCGCCCGTTCGTCGTCGAGCCGCGCGTAGAGGCCGGTGACGTAGTCCTGCTCAAGCCGCAGTTCCGCGTCGTATTCCGTGGTCGTTCTCGGCAATTCACTTCCCCCAATTCAGGGCTTCGCTCCGGTGCCCCGTGTCCGGCCAGCCATTGTGCGGCATGACCCTGGCCTTGCCGCAAGCCCCGGGTGCCGCTATATGGTGGAAGGGGCACCTGCTCCCGGGCATCGTGGCCAGGGCGTCCGCGAGCCGGGTCGACGGGCTGTGGGCAAAGGCGACGAGTTCGGCGAACACCGCCAAGACCTGGGCCATCGCGGGGGCGGTCCTGGCCGGGCTGATCCTGTTGTCCTGCCTGGGCCGACTGGGCTCTCACGTCTCCTGAGAATCGGCCGCGGCCAACCGGGCAATGGCATCGGTCAGCGCCGCAACGGTCAGAGGGGTACCGGTGGCCAGCGGATGCAGCATCGCCCCGTCGAGAAAGACGGCGATGGCGTCAGCGGCCCGGCGTCCGACGCGCGGTTCCAGCAACCCGACGACACCTTCGTTCCAGATCCGCGCCAGCGGCCGCAACTCGGCGTTGTAACTGGCCGCCAGGTACAGCTCGTTGAGCGTCCGGTACCGGTCGTGGTCGGCCAGATAGTCGGCGGTGAGTTTTGCAAGGGTGCCCGGCAGGTCACTGCCTGCGTCCAGTTCGCGCCGCCACTGTTCCAAGTACTCGGCCGAGGCGGTGGCTGCGTGCCTCAGAGCCGCTTGCCGCAGCTCGGCAAGATCGCTGAAGTAGTAGGTTGTCGAGCCCACTGGCACATCCGCTTCAGCGGCCACCAACCGATGCGTCAGCCGGCCCAGGCCGCGGCGGGCGATCACCCGGCCCGCGGCCTCCACGATCGCCTGCCGGCGACCGGCGGGGTCGCGGGGACGACGTCCCGGCACCGGCTGATCAATCAATGGGCACCGCCCAGGTTCAAGGTGACCACCCCGGTGATGATCAGTCCGACGCCGATCAACTTCGCCGCCGACAACGGTGACCCGAGAAAGGCCACGGCGATGAATACGATGACGGCTGTCCCGATCGCCGACCAGAGGGCGTAAGCCACGTCGGTCTGCATGCCGCGCGCGATGGACAGCGCCAACAGAGCGAATGAGAAGGCATAGCCGAGCAGGCACACCACCGTCGGCCACAGGCGGGTGAAACCGTCGGTGCTCTTGAGCAGACTGGTCGCCGCCACCTCCGCGAAGATTGCGATCAACAAAAACAGATAAGCCACGAAACCTCTCCTTGTGCACAAACGTACATGTACAAATGTACACTAAGGATTGCCGCAGTGCGCTTCGGCCCGGTCAGTCACCCCAACGGCCGAGCGCGGCAAGTTGCTCGAGCCTGGTGATTCCGGTGTCGTGACGCTCGCGCAGCACCTCGCCGGCCATCGTGTAGGGCAGCGCCGCCTCCGGACTGCGTTGTGCCTGTGCCACGATCGCGTCCATCAACGACTTCGCCATCGACAGGCGCGGATAGCGCGCGTGGATTTCCACCGCCGCGTGGTCGTCGATGAAGTCCGCGTTGCGGCCGAAGTCGATGCCCACGCCGCCGTTGACCAGGTAGCAGATCGGTCCCCGGCGCTGGGCGATGCCGAACGAACTGTGCAACGCAATCGCTTCCCATACCGCATCCACCACCGCGCGGTCGCAACCGTTTTCGGTCAGTAGGGTGGCGGCCAGGTCGGCGCCCTCGATCTCGAAGCGTTGGGTGCCGGCGGCGGCCGTGCCGGCTCCGAGGTCGTGCAGGACACAACCCAGGAACAAGGTCTCGCTGTCGAAATCGGTGCCGGCGCGCAAACCTTCGTGCGCGGCCAGCAACTCGCCGAACAGATAGCTCCGCACGCTGTGGTTGAACACCGGGGTCGATTCGGTGGATCGCGCGAAATCAACTGCGGCACAGGCGACTTGTGAGTCGATCGGTTGCATGCCGTCGAGCTTAGGGGCTGCGGCAAGGTTGTCGTGAGTGGCGTAAAGGACATCGATCCCACCGATTCGGACGTGGCGCCGAGCGACCGTAACGTTGAAGGCATGCAGAACGCTCTCAATCAGCGCCTGGCCGGTGCATCGCCGATGGTGATCAGTGTGTTCCGGGTGGTCTATGGCATGCTCTTCGCCGGCTACGGCTCGATGATCTTGTTCGACTGGCCCGTGTCATCCGGGCATCCGGTCCAGCTCGGTGAATGGCCGGGCTGGTACGCCGGGGTGATCGAACTCGCCACCGGGCTGTTGATCGCGGCGGGACTGCTCACCCGCGGCGCGGCATTCGTGGCCTGCGGCCAGATGGCGGTCGCGTACTTTTGGATGCATCAGCCGCTGGCTCTGTGGCCCGTCGGTAATCCCCCCGAGGGCAACGGCGGGACGCCGGCCATCCTCTTCTGCTTCGGCTTTCTGCTGCTCATCTTTCTGGGGCCGGGGCGCTACGCCGTCGGCGCGTCAAGTCGCCTGCGGCTCAGATGATTCCGCCCGCGCGCTCACTGCAGTAGGTCCGCTTGGGCAGCGGAAAGGTGACCGTGCGCGTGCCCGACGGACAGGCCGACGTGTCGATCGTGTTGTCCAGCCGTTTGATGATCCGAACAACCGATCCACCGGCGCCGCAGCTCGCCACCCGGATCGTCTCGCCGTTGTGGTCAGACGAATAGCACTGGCTGACGAGCAGATTGGGGATGAAGCAGCGCCGAGAGCCGTCGTGTTCCACGGACAGGTATGAGCTGTTGTCGAGCTTGCCGTCCGGGCAGTTGCCGTTGGAGTCGGCCGTCGCGGCGTACTCCAGCACCGCTTCGGGTTTGCGGCAGTTGGTGGACTTCCAGTGCTGGTTGTCCAGAATCTCGTTGGTGAAACAGTCGCCCACCGCCAGCCGGGAACTGCGGCCGGCGACCAGGGCCACCGTGCCGATGGCGCCGATTGCGCTCACCGCGAGCAACACCACGCCGGTGACGATCAGCGCGCCGCCAGACCTGGGTGGGGGTTGGGGTGTCCAGGGCGGCGGCCCGTATCCACCGGCATACCCCGGATACGCGGGGGGATAGCCGACAGGTGGCTGGTGGCGTGCCGCCGAACGACTGCGCAATCCGATGATGAGCAGGGTGAGGCCGACCGCGGTGAACACCAGCGCACCGGCGACTCCGAGATACATGACAGTCATGACGCTTCTTTCCGCGTCCGCATCAGCTGTCCAGGTTGGTGCTGGTAGTGAGCTCTTCCCAGGCCGCGATCTCGGTCGCGCGCCGCTCGGCGATGTGCCGATAGGAGAACAGGGCGTCCTCGCCCAGTAGCAGGAAGGTGGGGGGCTCGTCGGACTCGACCGCAGTGATGATCGCCGCGGCCGCCTTGGTGGGGTCCCCGGCCTGATTGCCGTGCATGGAGTCGTTCTCCTTGCGGCGGCGGCCCGCGGTGTCGGCGTAGTCGGCGATGACGGCGGATGACTGGGTCAGCGAACGTCCGGCGAAATCGGTACGGAACGCCCCCGGTTCGATGACGGTGACCGAAATGCCCAGCGGCGCAAGCTCACCGTGTAGCGCACCGCTCATTGCTTCGAGGGCGGCTTTGGCAGCCGCGTAGTAGCCCGATCCCACCGGAGTCAACTGGACGCCGATCGAGGAAATATTCACGATCGCGCCGGCCCGGCGCTCCCGCATGCCCGGCAGCACAGCTTTGATCATGGCGACGGCGCCGAAGAAGTGCGTTTCGAACAAGGCGCGGACGTCAGCGTCGTCGCCCTCTTCGATGGCGGCCCGATACCCGTAGCCGGCGTTGTTCGCCAGTACATCGATTACGCCGAACCGCTCCGTGGCCTGCTGCACGGCCTTGGTGATCTGCTCAGGCTCGGTGACGTCCAGAGCCACGGCCAGCGTGCGGTCGGACGCAGTGCCGGCCAGTTCGGCAACTTTCGTGACGTCGCGTGCGGTGACGACGACATTGTGGCCAGCGTCGATAACCGCTTGGGCGAGGGCCCGTCCAAGGCCAGTCGAACAACCGGTAATGAGCCAGGTCGACATGGACAGGATTCCTTCCAACGGCGCTTAAGCCAGTAGGCGGACCGATTCCGCGACTTGGCCTAAAATCCCATCTTCTGACACCGGACGTTGCGGTTCTGACAGTACATTCCGCTGCCGGTCCAGTCTTGCGGGCCGACGCCGTGCTCCTTCGCGGGCCGGTCCCCCGGACCCCGAGTCAATCCAGGAGCGACGATGATCAGCAGGTCGTCGAGGATTGGCGTGTCGCCATCGTCGGGGTCGGCGCGAGCGACGCCGCAGCTACCCAGCAGCGCCGTCACCGCGACCATGATGGCCAAGAGCGCCGAAGCCCATCTGTGGCGTGTCATCGGTTGCCCTCCCTCACGATCGGGCCGCATTCCTCGCGAGTTTACTCGCCACGCGTTCGTCCAGCCCGGCGCGTCCACATCGCAAATGAGCTACAAACGCACAACAACTCCGAGTTGCCACAACGCGGCGACAGTCGTGAGCGAGGTACCGCTGCATACCGTGGAGGTCGTGATGCGGATTCCCGCGGTGGTTCGCCGTGCCGCGCTAATCGCTATGTGCGTCTCAACGCTGACGGCGGCGCCGGCGAACGCGCAACCCGACGCCGAGCCTGTGTCCGGTGCGGCACAGTCGGCCGACGGGTCCGTGCCGCCGGGGACGCCGGCGCGGATCAGTACCCCCGACGGGTGGACTTTGGCACTGGGCGCCAGGGACGAAAAACAGGTGCCCGTCCCGGCTCTGATCACTGCAGTGTCGTCACGAGAATACCTTTCCAGCGGCGTGTTCGTCGCTTCGCTATCCGGGCCGGAACCACCGCACGGCATCTTGGAGGTGGGTTATGAGATCGGCTGCGGCATCGATATGAGCACGGCCAACGGCGTCACCCAGACCCAGGGCGGCGGCTTCGCCCCTTCGATCGGCGCCCAGCTGCCCCTGGGGCCCGGTCAGCCTCCGGTTCTCCTGCCGCTGATCACCCCGTCATACAACGGTCTGGTCAGCGTGGGGCTCAAACCCGGGTTCGTCGTCGTGGTGCCGGTGGTCAGGAAAGAGTTCAAGAGCCCGAACCCCTGGATCATGGTCAGCGACTTCCATATCAAGATCGACGGATGCGTCGGCCAGTCGTTCATCCGTTCCTATTCGACCCTGACCCGGATCACCGACGAATCCGACGTGGTGTTGTCCTACGTCGGCACCACCAAGACCGTTTAAGAATGGCGGTCAGCCGGCAAATGCCGTTCCGTCGTAGCGTTCCTGCGTGACGAAGTCGGGAACGGCCCGGCGCCGCAGCTTGGTCAGCTGGCGCAGGGGCCTGCCGAGCGGTACCAACGCCGCCACGGCGTGCCCGTCGGGAATCCCCAGCAAATCGCGGACCGCGTCTTCGCGTGGGATCGCCATGGTCGTGATGGTGCCGCCGTATCCTTCGTTGCGCGCGGCCAACAGGATGCTCCACACCAGGGGATACACCGACGCTCCGCCGGCGAGGCCGACGCGGCCCAGGTCCTGGTCCACAGCGGCCACCACGTCGAGGTCTACCGAGACGACCAAGACGACAGGGGCGTTGATCATGGGCGCGACGAACGTCTCGGGGATCTCGGTATCGTCGATGAGCTCTTGCGGCACCGCGCTGGGATGCACTGCGTTCCAGGGGTTTTCACCGGCAGTCAGCTGCGCGAAATAGCGACGCGCGGCGGGTGCGCCGAGGTCTGCGAGTCGACGGCGAGTGCCGGCGTCACGTACCACCGTGATGTGCGCGCCCTGCCGGTTGCCGCCACTGGGGGCGAATCTGGCATTGTCGAAGATCCTGTACAAGACGTCGTCGGGCAGCGGGTCGTCGGTGAACTCTCGTGCCGCGAAAGTGCTTCGCAGGACGTCATAGAACTCCATGGCCCCGCCGTTCCAACCGGAAGGTGCGCTGAATTCCGGTCGGCTCGGTGGTGAGGGTCACTTCTACCGCCCCGGTAGGGCCTACCGTGTAGATCTCCTCGACGTCGGGTCCGTCGTGCCATCGTCCCACCGGCTGGCACCGAAGGTCCGCGCTCTCACGCAGCGCCGGATCGAACGGGAACAGCACAGGGTCGTAGGGCGTGATGTCGCCGTCGGGCCGTCCGTCGATCACGCGGCTGCACTCCACGAACCGGAAGTGCCCGACGTTGTGCGCCGCCCGGTACTTCCGGCTGACCACAAGCGGGCTGCGACCATCGGCAGGCAGGGCGGCGTCTTTGGGCACGATCGGGTCGAAGACGACGTCGGCGCCGGCATGCGCCTCCCGGAACACTCCGAAATGTCGCGAAAAGCGTTCGGAGAGAACGAAACCGGACTCCGTATCGAGAAACACCGCCAGCCCGATGGCCGTCGCGGCAAACGGGTGCGGGGAGCGTTTGACCCGTTTGTCGCCGAAGCTCGCGCGCAGCATCCGCGAAACGATCGGGAAGCTGCCCGCGCCGCCCACGACGTATATGCCCGCCACCTCCGACCAGGGCACATCCCGGCCGTCACCGACCGGGTCGTGCAGGACCCGCGACAGCAGCTCGGTGGTCCGGTCGACCAGTGGCGCACATGCCGCGTAGACGTCGTCGACCGGACACGAGAACGGGGGCCGGTCGACGCCGTCGACCACGGTGAGGTCCACCAGGAAACGACGGGTCTGCGGGCCGACCGCCTCCTTGCGCGTGGCGCACTCTTCGAGGAGAAGCTCATAGGGTGCCCCCTGCAACGGCGGCAGCTGGGAGTCCGCCAAGACCAACTGCGCGATCGCGTCGTCGAAGTCGTCGCCGCCCAGGCGCTGAATTCCTTCACTGACCACGACCTCATTGACGTGCCCGGCCATCTTCAACAGCGAGGCGTCGAACGTGCCGCCGCCCAGGTCGTAGATCAGGACGTACTCGCGTTTGGCGGTGATCGTGGAGCGGTAGCGGTGGGCGTATTCCAGTCCCGCGGCGGATGGCTCGTTCAGCAGCGCAATCACGTGAAAGCCCGCCGCGGCGAAGGCGTCCAGTGTGATAAAGCGTTGCGCGCTCGACGAATTGGCGGGCACGCTGATCGCTGCCTCGACGGCCTCGCCGCTGGCTGCGCCCGTGTTCGAGCGCTGGAGAAGATCGCTTTTGAGTTGGGCCAGAAACCCGGTGAGCAGCTCAACCAACCGGTATTCGCGCCCGGCCAGCCGCACCGCGGTCTGTGGTCCGGCGTCGTTGAGCAACCGCTTGAACGACCTGAGCAACTCCCATCCGGGTTCGTGGCGGACAGCCGCGGCATCCAAACCGAAGCGCAACTCGCCCCCGGCGTTGGCGGCGATCACCGACGGCCACGCGTCGACCCCGTCGAAGGCCACGACCGGATAGTTGCCACGGTCGACGATCGCAGCGACGGTGTGGGTGGTGCCGAAGTCGATACCGACTCTCATTCCGCACGATTCTAGGACCCGGCAGGGCAGTTCGACAGCAGCCCACGCCACCTGCGCGCCGTGGCGGCGCCGGCAGTCAGCTATCCGGCCAGGGCACGGGGACGGCATGGACGTGGCCATCGACGTGCTGCCGCCCACCGGCAACTGAGCGACTACTCAGTCGGGATGCGAGGCGGACGTCGCTTCCCATCGCCGTTGCACATCGCGCTCGGCGGCGGTGGGAATCAAACCCGACGGGGCGAATCTTCTGGAGTGGACCGGCTCATCCTCGGTCAGCGGGCGGCCGGCACCGCGAAGCGCCTTGCTCGCCAACACAATTCCCGCCACGACCACAACGACGACCACGGTCGCGAAAACGACCGACAACGTGCCCTGCACGAAGGCGTTGCGGACGACGTCGTCGAGCTGACGCGCATTGGTCGCCGACCCGAAAGCGGTCTTGCCCGCCCGTCTGGCCGCGGAGTACTGGAAGTACTGCGTCCAGTACCCGACCTTGGGGTCGCCGGAGAAGATCTTCTGCCAGGACGCGGTCAGTGTGACAGCCAGATCCCACAGCAGCGGCACACCGGGGATCCAGGCCCACCTCACGTAGCCCTTCTTGATCACGATCACCGTGATGACCGTCAACGAAATCGCGGCAAGCAACTGGTTGGCGATGCCGAACAGCGGATAGAGCGAGTTGATGCCGCCCAGCGGATCGGTCACCCCCAGCAGCAGCGTGCCGCCCCACGCGGCGACCACCGCCACGCTCGACAGCCATGCGCCGGGCCGCCAGCTGGGATTGCGGAAGTGGCGCATCGGGGCGCCCAAGTTACCGAGAGCGTCGGAAACCATGAAACGTGCGACCCGGGTACCGGCGTCGACCGTGGTCAGGATGAACAGCGCCTCGAACATGATCGCGAAGTGGTACCAGAACGCCTTGAGGCCGGTTCCGCCGAACACCCGGTGCAATATCTCCGACATGCCGAAGGCCAGCGTCGGTGCGCCGCCGGTACGCGAAACGATCGTGTTTTCGCCGACGCCGGCGGCGGCCTGGCTCACCTGGTCCGCGGTCACCGGCGGGCCCGCCAGACCGAGCCCGTTGACGTACCGGGCGGCGGCGGCCGCCGTGTCGTGCGTCTGCGGCGACGGCGCATTGATGGCAAAGTACAAGTGCTGGTCGAGAATTGACGCGGTGAGCAATGCGATGACAGCGACGAACGACTCGGTGATCATGCCGCCGTAGCCGATCAGGCGCATCTGTCCTTCCTTTTCCAGCAGCTTCGGTGTCGTGCCCGAGCAGACCAGCGAGTGGAAACCCGACAGCGCACCGCATGCGATGGTGATGAACAGGAACGGGAACAACGATCCGGCGAACACCGGACCGTCGCCGCTGATGGCGAAGCGCGAGACAGCAGCCGCCTGCAGAACCGGACGCGCGACACACACGCCGATCGCGAGCAGCGCGATGGTGCCGACCTTCATGAACGTCGACAGATAATCACGCGGTGCGAGCAGCAGCCACACCGGCAACACCGATGCCGCGAAGCCGTAGATGATCAGCAGCCAGGCCAGCTTGACCGGCGAGAGCGTGAACCAGCTTGCGCCCCAAGATGTTCGGGCGACCCAGTCGCCGGAGATCACCGCCAGCAGGAGCAGTGCCACCCCGATCGCCGACACCTCCGATATTCGGCCGGGGCGCCAGAACCGCAGATAGCAACCCATGAAGAGCGCGATCGGGATGGTCATGGCGATCGAGAAGACGCCCCACGGACTTTGCGCCAGCGCCCGAACGACGACAAGCGCCAGCACGGCGATGATGATGGTGATGATGACCGGTATGCCCACCAGAGCTGCCGTCCCGGCCGTCGCGCCGAGCTCGTCGCGCACCATCTGACCCAGTGAGCGGCCGCATCTGCGGGTGGAGATCCACAGCGTCAGGTAGTCGTGCACGCAGCCGCCCAGCGCTGCGCCCACGACGATCCAGATGCTGCTGGGCAGGTAACCCATCTGGGTGGCCAACACCGGCCCGACCAGCGGACCCGCGCCGGCGATCGCGGCGAAGTGGTGGCCGAACACCACCCGCCGGTCGGTGGGCACGTAGTCGGTGCCGTCGTCCAGGATCTCGGCCGGGGTGGCGAGATCGTCGCGTGGGCGCACGATCTTGGCTTCGATCAACCGGGCATAGAAACGGAACGCGATGACGTAGGTGCAGACCGCCGCGACCACCACCCACACCGCGTTCACGGATTCGCCGCGGGCGAAGGCGATGACCGACCAGGCGACGGCACCGATGGCCGCGACCAGGCCGAAGGCCACCTTGTGTCTGAGCTGGATCGGGGAGCGGTCGACGATTGCGACGGGCGGCAGATCGGGTTCGGTGGTGAGGTAACTGATCTGCCGGTCGTCCACCCGGGCCCCTCCTCCGTCGTCAGCGAGTGTGAATCTACCGACGCCTGACCCGCGTGTCGCGCCGTGGAATCCACACTCGACGCGGGGCGTCAGTACATGGCGCGCACGGCGTCGATGGTGTCGGCCTCAGCGGGGCTCTTGTCGTCGCGGTAGCGCACCACCCGCGCGAACCGCAGCGCCACGCCGCCGGGGTACCGTGTGGACCCCTGCACCCCGTCCAGGGCGATTTCTACCACCTGCTCGGGTCTGACCTGCACGACGTAGCCGTCGGTGCCGTCCGTCGCCAACTCGGTGAACCGCTGGGTCTGCCAGGCCAGCATGGTGTCGGTCATGCCCTTGAACGTCTTGCCCACCATCACGAATCCGCCGGATTCCGGATCCCGCGCGCCGAGGTGGATGTTCGACAGCTTGCCGCGCCGACGGCCCGAGCCCCACTCCACGGCCAGCACCACCAGATCGAGAGTGTGCACCGGCTTGACCTTCAACCAGCCCGCCCCCCGCCGGCCGGCCTGATACGGCGCGCCGGGTGCCTTGGCCATCACCCCTTCGTGACCCGCGGCCAGCGTCGCATCCAGGAACGCCCCGGCGGCCGACGGATCGGCGGTGGCCAGTCGATCCACCCGGTGGCGCGCCGGCACCAACGCGTCCAGCGCGGCGAGGCGCTCGGTGGTCGGCGCATCCAGCAGGTCGGCGCCGTCTCGGTGCAAGATGTCGAAGAAGAACACCGAAAGAGGCTGCTTGTCGCGCGCGGCTGCCACGTCCACCGATCTCCCGAACCGGGATGCGGTGATTTGGAAGCGGTGCGGACGGTTGTCCGGGCGCAGCGCGATCGCCTCGCCGTCCGCAATGAGGTCTGTCACGGGCAGGGCCAGCGTGGCCTCCACCACCTCGGGCAGGCGCGCGGTGACGTCGTCGAGGCTGCGGGTGTAGACGGTGACAGCGTCGCCGCGGCGGTGGATCTGCACTCGCGCGCCGTCCAGCTTAGCTTCGAAAATCGTTGTGCCATCGTGACGTTCGAGCGCATCGGCGACGTCGGACGCGGTCTGCGCCAGCATCGGGCCGACCGGCCGGCCGACCTGCAGCGTGAACGCGTCCAGCGCCCCGCCGGTCAGGGCCGCCGCCGCGACGGCCGGCAGATCCCCGCCCAGCATCGCCGCCCGCTGGACCGTGGCAGCAGGGAGTCCAGCGGCTTTGGCCACGGCGTCGGTCATGATGCCGATCAGCGCGCCCTGGCGCAGTTCACCTCCGAGCAGCCGCAGCAAGAAGGTCTGCTCGGTTTCGGTCGCCGCGGCGAACAGGCCGGTGATCAGGGCGGCGCGCCGCGTCTGAGATCCCTTGCCCGAGACGGCGCCGATCTCGGTGAAGGTCGCATCCACCTGTCCCACGGTCAGCGTGGGGCTTGATGCGGGCGGTGGAAGGGACCGCAACGCGGCCCAGCCGACGCCGATCTGGCGCTGGCGCAGCTCGCCGGAAAGCCAGGAGACGACGGTCGCGACCAGCTCGGGATCGGTGGCGGCGCGGTGCAACAGGTCGGCGATATGGCCGACCTTGGTCAGCCGCGACGAGGTCGCGCCCACATTGAGCGAAGTGCTTGCTACGTCCACAAGGAGCACGCCTTCGAGCTTGGCATGGCTCGGTGACAAGGTTTCGGAGAAGACAAGCTACCGTGACGGGTTAACGTTACACATTCCAGTCAAAGTGACAACCCACATATTGGAGGTTCGGGTGGAGATCAGCGGGAAGAAGGTCGTCGTCATCGGCGGCGCCTCGGGGATGGGACGCGCCAGCGCCGAACTTCTGCACCAGCGCGGTGCCCAGGTCGCGGTGCTCGACCGGGAGAGTTCGGACGGCAAAGCGGTCGCTGACGGGATCGATGGCAAGTTCTATCCGGTCGACGTCACCGACTTCGCCGGAACCGAGCAGGCACTGCAGGCCGCGGTCGACGATCTCGGCGGCCTGCACGTCACGGTGACGACCGCCGGAGGCGGCATCGCCAAGCGGACCATGACCAAGTCCGGCCCGCACGACCTCGAATCCTTCCAATCCGTGATCGACCTCAACCTGATCGCCACGTTCAACATCAGCCGCCTGGCCGCCGCGCACATGAGCCGGAACGATCCTGAAGACGATGAGCGCGGCGTCATCATCAACACGGCTTCTATCGCGGCGTTCGAGGGCCAGATCGGCCAGGTCGCCTACACCGCCGCCAAGGCCGGCATCGCGGGCATGTGCCTGACCATGGCCCGCGACCTCGGCTCGCTGGGGATCCGGGTGCTGGCGATCGCACCCAGCCTGTTCGCGACGGGCTTGACCCAGGGCATCCCCGACGAGTTCGCCGCGGCCCTGACGAAGGACGCGGCGTTCCCCAAGCGCCTCGGCCGGCCCGAGGAGTACGCCAAGCTGGTCGCCGCCATCGTGGACAACCCGATGCTCAACGGCCAGTGCCTGCGGCTGGACGCCGGACAGCGCTTCGCGCCTAAGTAGACGCCGCCCGGGGCGGTTCCCCGCGGCGCATTGAGTACACTCTTTAAGGAATTAGCAGCGCCGCGAGGAGGACCCGCATGGGTATCGCACTGACCGACGACCATCGCGAACTCGCCGAGGTGGCGCGCGGGTTCCTGACCTCGCAGAAGGCGCGCGCGGCGGCGCGCTCGCTGCTCGACGCGCCCGAGGAGGCGCGACCCGCATTCTGGCAGGGCATCGTCGAACTGGGCTGGCTCGGCCTGCACATCGCCGAAGAGCACGGTGGATCCGGTTACGGGCTGCCCGAACTGGTGGTCGTGGTCGAAGAGCTCGGCCGGGCCGTGGCGCCGGGGCCGTTCGTGCCGACCGTGATCGCCTCGGCGGTGATCGCCCACGACGGCACCGCCGAGCAGCAGGGCCGCCTGTTGCCGGGCCTGATCGACGGAACCGTCATCGCCGGCGTCGGATTGGTTGGCGGCGTGCGTATTTCCGAAGGCATCGCCGAGGGTGACGCCGGGGTGGTGCTCGGCGCCGGACTGGCCGATGTGCTGATGCTGGCGGCCGGTGATGACGTGCTCGTGTTGGACCGAGGGCGGTCCGGGATCTCCGTTGAGGTGCCGGAGAACCTCGATCCGACCCGACGCTCCGGACGCGTTCGGCTGGAGAACGTGAAGGTGACCGACGACGACATCCTGCCCGGGGCGGCCGCGTCGGCATTCGCCCGGGCGCGGACGCTGCTGGCCGCCGAGGCGGTCGGCGGTGCCACCGACTGCGTCGAATCGGCGGTCGAATACGCCAAGGTGCGCAAGCAGTTCGGCCGCACCATCGCCACTTTCCAAGCGGTGAAACACCATTGCGCGAACATGCTGGTGTCCGCGGAATCCGCGCTGGCCGCTGTGTGGGATGCCGCCCGCGCGGCGTCGGAGGATTCATCGGAAGGGCAAGTCCAGTTTCGGCTAGTCGCTGCCGTCGCCGCCACCCTGGCGTTCCCCGCGTATGCGCGTAATGCCGAGCTCAACATCCAGGTGCACGGCGGCATCGGCTTCACGTGGGAGCACGACGCGCATCTGCATCTGCGGCGCGCACTGGTGACGTCGGCGCTGCTCGGTGGGGACGCCCCGGCCCGCGATGTCTTCGACCTCACCGCGGCCGGCATAGTCCGGGAAAACAGTCTGGACCTACCGCCGGAGGCCGAACAGTTGCGGACCCGGATCCGTGCCGACGCCGCCGAGCTCGCCGCCCTGGACAAGAAGGCGCAGCGCGACAAGCTCATCGAGACGGGTTATGTCATGCCGCACTGGCCCAAGCCGTGGGGCCGGGCCGCCGACGCGGTGGAGCAGCTGGTGATCGAAGAGGAGTTTCGCGCGGCAGGCATCAAACGTCCGGACTACGGGATCACCGGCTGGGTCATCCTCACGCTGATCCAGCACGGAACCGACTGGCAGATCGAAAGATTCGTGGAGAAGGCGCTGCGCAAGGACGAGATCTGGTGCCAGTTGTTCTCCGAACCGGAGGCTGGCTCGGATGCGGCGTCGGTCAAGACCCGCGCCACTCGGGTGGACGGCGGCTGGAAGATCAACGGGCAGAAAGTGTGGACCAGCGGGGCGCAGTACTGTGCGCGTGGTCTGGCCACCGTGCGTACCGACCCGGAGGCGCCCAAGCACGCGGGCATCACCACCGTGATCGTGGACATGAAGGCCCCGGAGGTCGAGGTGCGTCCACTGCGGCAGATCACCGGGGGGGCGGAGTTCAACGAGGTGTTCTTCAACGATCTGTTCGTGCCCGACGAGGACGTGGTCGGCGCCCCCAACTCCGGGTGGACCGTGGCGCGCGCAACCCTGGGCAATGAGCGGGTCAGCATCGGCGGCAGCGGGTCGTTTTACGAAGGGCTGGCGGTGGAACTGGTAAAACAGGCGCAGAAGCGTTCAGATCAGTTGGGGAGCACAGTGATTCGTGTCGGTTCCTATCTGGCGGAGGAGAACGCGCTGCGGCTGCTGAACCTGCGCCGGGCGGCCCGCAGCGTCGAGGGCGCGGGCCCGGGGCCGGAGGGCAACGTCACCAAGCTGAAGCTGGCCGATCACATGATCGAAGGCGCTGCCATCTCGACGGCGCTGGCCGGGCCGGAGACCGCGCTGCTGGACGGGCCGGCCGCGCTGGCCGGGCGCATGGTGATGGGTGCGCGCGGCATGGCGATCGCCGGTGGTACCTCCGAGGTGACCCGCAACCAGATCGCCGAGCGGATTCTCGGCATGCCGCGGGACCCGCTGATCAACTGAGGCTGGGCCCGCGAGCTGGGCCCCGCGAGCTGGGCCCCTGAGGCTGGGCCCCGGCGAGCAGACGCGAAATCGCACCAAAATCAAAGATTTTGTGCGATTTCGCGTCTGCTCGCGCAGCTAAGGTGCCGGTGCGAACAAAGGCGCGCCGGCGGCGCCGAGCTCCGGCCGGATGACGACAGGCATTCCACACTTCACCGAATCCGGTTCGCAGTCAACGATATTGGCCGCTACTAGCAGCCCGTCCTGTTCGGTCAGCTCGACCAGGGCGATGACGTACGGTGTTGGGATCTCAGGGTTATAGGGGTGGTAGTTGACCGTGTAGGTGAACACCGTGCCGTTGCCGGACACCGGCCTGGCAACCAACGGTCCGCCGCATTCGCGGCATTCGCCGGCGGCGGGATGCACCCAGTGCGCGCACCTGTCGCAGTGCTCGACGAGCAGTGGGGAGGTCGACACGACAAATACAGTACACTCATTTCGTACTGGTATGTCGGGGTTTGGCCTACGGACGGTGCGGATGAATTACTTCGAGAAAGACGCGATCGTGTCCGGCATCGGTATCTCGCGTATCGGACGTCGCACCGGAATTGCCGGTCTGGATCTGACGATGGAGGCGGTGCGGACGGCCAGCGGCGATGCCGGCCTGCGGGCCGCCGACATCGACGGGATCGCGACATTGGGCGATACTCCGGCCTCGGAGGTCAACGCCGAGCTCGGTATCGATGCCGCCGACTGTGGTTCCGGGTTCGGTACGGGAGGTCTGCTGAGCCCGGTGATGTCGGCGTGCCGTGCCGTCGCCGAGCGACGGGCCCGCCATGTGGTGGTCTACCGCACCATTCAAATGTTGGGCGGCACTGTCCTGCAGGACAAAGACGCTCCTGCTCCACCGCTGGCCCGCATGTTCGACGCTCCCGAGGGTGAGCGTCCCGCCGTCGGAGCCATGGACGACATCAACGATCTGGTTGCCGCGCACGCGTATTCGGCAGCCAATTGGCTCGCGCTGAACTGCCGTCGGCACATGGAAATCTACGGAACCACCAAGGAGCAGCTGGGCTGGATCGCCCTCAACGGCCGTCGCAACGCGGGCTTGAATCCTCTTGCCGTTTACCGGGACCCGATGACGATGGCCGACTATCTCAGTGCCCGACCGGTGTCCACGCCATTCGGATTGCTGGACTGCGATGTGCCCATTGACGGCTCGATCGCGGTGGTGATTTCACACGCGGACTACGCCGACGACTGCCCACACCGCGCCGTTCGGGTCGAGGCCATCGGCGGCTCGGACGGTGCCGGCGGCTGGTTTCATCGCGCTGACTACCCGAAGATGGCGATGTCGGATGCGGCGGCGCAGATGTGGTCTCGGACGGACCTGACGCCCGGCGACCTCGACGTCGTTCAGTTGTACGACGGTTTCACCTATCTCACCCTCGCGTGGCTGGAAGCCCTGGGGGTGTGCGGTGATGGCGAGGCCGGCCCGTTCGTCGAGGGCGGTGCCCGCATCGCCGGAGACGGTCAGCTGCCGCTGAACACCTACGGCGGCCAGCTCTCGGCCGGCCGCATGCACGGATACTGGGCGTTGCACGAAGGGTGCTTGCAGTTGCGCGGTGAAGCGGGCGAGCGGCAGGTTTCGCAGCGTCCCGAGGTCGGCGTGGTGTCCGTGGGCGGTGGTCCCGTCGCAGGATGCATGCTGCTCACATGTTGAGCCGGCTGTGACGACCGGTCCGGATGCGGTCCGTGCGGACAAGCGGGCCGCCAAGATCGCCCGCAGCATCGAGGAGGACATCGTTCGCCGCGGCTGGGCGGTGGGGGAGTCGCTCGGCTCGGAAGCGGCGCTGCAAGAACGTTACGGGGTGAGCCGGTCGGTCCTGCGGGAAGCCGTCCGTCTCGTCGAGCACCACCAGGTCGCCCGGATGCGGCGCGGACCCAATGGTGGATTATTGATCTGTGAGCCGGACGCCGGCCCGGCGACCCGCGCAGTCGTCATCTACCTCGAATATCTGGGCACCACACTGGCAGACCTGCTCAACGCGCGTCTGGTGCTCGAGCCGCTGGCGGCGGCGCTGGCCGCCGAGAATATCGACGAAGCCGGGATCGGCCGGCTGCGATCGGTGCTCAGCGCCGAGGAACGGTGGCGGCCGGGCCTGCCCGCGCCCCCGGAGGAATTCCACATCGCGCTGGCGGAGCAATCGAAAAACCCGGTGCTGCAACTCTTTATCGATGTCCTGATGAGACTGACCAAACGCTATGCCCGTGCGGCGCGAACGGAGTCCGCCGACGAGGCGGCCGACGCCGCCCACCGGCTGCGCGGCGCCCATGCCGACATCGTCGAAGCCGTCACCACGGGTGACTCGGCCAGGGCGAAGACGCTCAGTGAACGGCATGTGGAGCGCGTGACGGCCTGGCTGGCCGAACACCGGCACCCGGCAAGGCAGGCCGGATCCCTTTTTGCCGGTCAGCGGATGCGGCTGGCCTCCGACGCGCCGCGCGGCAAGCTCGCCGAAGTACTCGCGGCCAACATCGCCGACGACATCGCGGCCGACGGCTGGCAGGTCGGCTCGGTATTCGGCACTGAGACGGCGCTGTTGGAACGCTATGGGGTGAGTCGTGCGGCACTGCGGGAAGCGGTGCGGCTGCTCGAATACCACGCCGTGGCGCATATGCGCCGGGGACCCGGAGGCGGTCTGATCGTTGCCACACCGCAAGCACAGGCCAGCATCGACACCATCGCGCTCTACCTGCAATACCGCAGACCGACTCGGGAAGACCTCCGCAGCGTGCGCGACGCGATCGAAATCGACAACGTCGCCAAAGTCGTGAAGCGTCGCGCCGAACCCGACGTGGCGGCCTTTCTCGACGCGCATGCCCGGCCGAGTGCGGCGGTCGAAGGTGACGACGAGGTGCGCAACGCGGCCGTTGAGGAGTTGACGTTCCATGTGGGTCTCGCGCAGTTGGCCGGCAACGCGCTGCTGGACCTCTTTCTGCGCATCATCGTTGAACTGTTCGCCCGGCATTGGTCCAGCACCGGGCAGGCTCGGCTGACCGGAACCGATGTGGTCGCCGTAGCGACCGCCCACCGGCGGATCGTCGAAGCCATCGATGACGGAGATGACAGTCTCGCCCGGTACCGCATCCGCCGCCATTTGGACGCCGCGGCGTCCTGGTGGCGGTAAGCCGCGACACGCGCAACCGCAAACGCGGCGCATAGCAACGCCTTCGGCGGGGTACAGCGATACTTGGGTGACAGCCGGTACAGCGGCGTGCCGGCGGCGTCGAGGGGGAGTGTTCATGGCTACCAGCCCGAAGACCAATCCCCTTGGTTCGACGCGAGGCTTCGACCATGGCGCGCTGTTTTTTCAAGCCGAACGCGAGTGCTTGGAGTTCGTGGTCCGGTTCGCCGCCGACGGCTTCGCCGTCGATGAGCCGGTGCTGGTAGCGGTGCCGGGGGACAAACTCGCGTTGCTCGGACCGGCCCTGGGCGCCGCGCGCGCCGGAACCGACGCCGATCTACGTTTGATCGATATCACCGAGGTCGCGCGCAACCCCAGTCGCTTCCTCGCAATGGAACTTGCGTTTGCCGACAAACACCCCGGCCACACCGTGCGGATTGTCAGCCAGCTCGTCTTTCCCGGGCGCACCGACGATGAGTGCCTGGCATGCTTGGAGCACGAAGCCCTGGTCAATGGGGCACTGCAGAATCGGAACGTCACGGGGTTGTGTCTTTACGACGAAACGCAGCTGCGAGACAACGTCCTGGCGGACGCATGCAGCACACACCCGGTGCTCTGGAGAGGCGGGTCGCCCTACCGCAGCGACAGCTACGCCCCCAACGATGTCCTGGAGCGCTGCAACCAGCCCCTCCCGCCGCATCCGGGTGCGGTGACCTACATGGTCCGCCGCACCGCGGACCTGCGTTCGGCGCGCTTGTTCGCGGCCGACTACGCCGACTGGGTGGGTCTGTCCAGGGACGGGCTGGACGACCTGCAGATGATCGCCACCGAACTGGCCACCAACAGCTTGCAGTACACCGGAGGCGCCTGTCACCTCGCCTTCTGGCGCCACAACGACCATCTGGTGTGCGAGGCCCGCGACGATGGGCGGCTTCACGACCCGTTCATCGGGCTTCGCCGCCCGAGTGCCACCGCCACCGCCAGTCGAGGTTTGTTCCTGGTCAACGCAATGGCGGATCTGGTGCGAACTCACACCGCCGCCAACGGCACCACCATTCAGGCGTACCTGAGGGTGCAGCCGTCGCGGGATTCGTGAGTCAGCTGGGAACCTCCGATGGTGGCGGCGGAACTGGCGGGGCCGGTACCGCAGGCGCCGGATTTCTCACCAGGTCGGTGCATCCGGCAGACGCCGCGGCGAAGGCGGCGACCAGCAGGGCGCCGACGATTCTTGCCGTTGTCTTCGTACCTCTAGCTCTCATCAGCGTGCCTTTCTCGCATAAGACGTGCACGGCGGCGAATGCCGGCAGTGCAGTGTTACCTGCGTCACGTTAGCGCGTCCGCCGCTGCTGAGAAATACCCAACAAGAAGTTCAAATGTTCTGTGCGCCAGCCACATACGATCGGTTACAGCACGGTGCCCGCGGGGAGCGCAGCCCGTGCGGCTGCGCCGCCGAACCAGTGCTCAAAACTTACCGGCGGTGGTCGCCGACTCATGCCGAGGCTGAATCGCTTCCCTCATATTCGGTTAACACGGGAAACAGGTCCTCCGCTTCGTGCGCATCCGCCACCTTTCCCGGCCATGCGTGAACATCCGACGAGTCGTGCCTGTGATGTTAATGCTGTCGGGCGATGAGCGTGTCGTTTCCGTGAAAGCCAAAGAAGTGCAGGAAGGCCGTTC
>NZ_JBTNSY010000025.1:0-77114 GCF_054515735.1 Mycobacterium sp. ML4 | reverse complement strand
CACACTCAACGCGGGCAGGTCGAACGCACCCAACGCCGTCCCCGCCGGAATCGATATCGGCGGCACTGTTACCGATGGAATGCTCAGCGCAGGCAGGTTGAAGGCCGGAATCGATATACCGGGGACCTCAAGAGGCGGCAGTGTCAAGTCGGGGGACATGATCGCGATATGCAGGGCGCCCTGGTTCACACCCCGGTAGAAGACACCATTGTTGGCTTGGCCTGTGTTGAACAAACCGTTGTTCATATCGCCGAAGTTGAACAGGCCGGTGTTCACATTGCCAGGATTGAGGAAACCGGTGTTTGAGCCTCCGATGTTGAACGAACCGGTATTCGAAGAGCCAGGGTTGAAGTCACCCATGTTGAAGTTGCCGACGTTCAGGTTGCCCGTGTTGGCGTTGCCGATGTTGAAGCTGCCGGTGTTGAAGGAGCCGGTGTTGAAGAAACCGGTATTACCTGATCCGGAGTTCCACAAACCGGAGTTGAAGTTGCCGGAGTTCCCGATACCGAAGTTGCCGCTGCCCGAATTGAAGAAACCGATATTGCCGTTACCGGAATTGAACAGACCGAAGTTGCCGCTACCCGAGTTCAATCCACCGATGCCGATCTGACCGTTACCGGTCAGGCCGAAACCGATGTTGTTGTTGCCGTTGTTACCGAAGCCGAAGTTGCCATTACCGGCATTGCCGAAGCCGAAGTTGCCGCTACCGAAGTTTCCCAGGCCGAAGTTGTTGCTACCCAGATTCGCGGCGCCGAGGTTTGTGCCGCCGGCGTTGGCCCAGCCGAAGTTCAGGCCGCCGAGGTTTCCGCCACCAAGGTTGTTGTAGCCGACATTGCCATTGCCCACGTTGCCGCCGCCGAGATTGGCAAGGCCGAGGCTGACCGTGAGGGCTTTGTCTGGTGTGACCACGGGTGTGGCTGCGGCGCCCGGCACACCGGCGGCTAGCGAAGCAAAATTGCCGACAAGTCCTTGCAATGGCTGCACAAAAGGCACCAAAGCCGACGCCACCGCCGAGGCGCCCGCGTGGTAGGCAGACATCGCCGCCACATCCAGCGCCCACATCTCCTCATATAGCGCCTCCGTACCGGCAATGGCCGGAGCGTTCTGCCCGAAGATGTTCGACAACACCAATGACACAAACTGGTTGCGGTTGGCCGCCACCATCTGCGGATGCACCATTGCCAGCCGCACCGCATCGAACTCGGCCGCCATCGCACCGGCCTGGATCGCCGATTGTCTGGCCTGCGCCGCCGCTGCGCTTAACCATCCCGCATAGGGCAGGGCCGCCGATGTCATTGCCGCCGCCGCCGGCCCCTGCCACGAACTGTTGACCAGCCCGGACGTCACCGCACCGAAAGACTCCGCCGCCGAAGACAATTCCGCCGCCAGGCCGTCCCAGGCCGCCGCAGCCGCCAGCATCGGCTCCGGTCCGGCACCGGCGTGGATCAGAGCCGAGTTGATCTCCGGAGGCAGCACTGAATAGTTCATCGTTCCAAGGCCTTTCTCAGGGGACGTGCATCGCAAGCCCGTGACAGCTAGAACCGGGTCCGACCCACGGTCGGTCGCCATACAAGCTGATGTCGTAGCGGATAAGCTACGCGGATACATAGGGCCCAAACCGTGAGATTTATCAAACCGAGATATAAAAGTTATCCAACTGTGATACTTTGGGCAATCCGCTGACAATGTACTTTACAAAGGCGCTTTGGAGCGTTGGTTCCATCTCATTTGTCAACCTCTGCGAAGTTCTGGCCGGCCTGAAGTAAACAGCGCTGCAAAGGATTTCGGTAGACGGCCCGATCGACATCGTTCCAGCTGCGAATTGATCTTGAATGTCTTGGGTTTATCTGGGCTCAGGAAATTCAGCTGCATGCATGAATCGAGACGATGGATTCGCTTGCCGTCGTCGCCCGCGCAAGTTAATCCAGATGACAGCCGGGCCGGCCCGAGTGGATTGCGCCATGTTGCCGCCTGTGCACCAGTTCCGGCCAAGGCGCGCAGTTGTCGCGCAACATCGAAGCTGATCGGTTGCGTCGCAACGTTTATTGCCATCTGGCTGCCGGCCTTATGGAGTTCCCGCCGGCCACGTGCCGGTCGTTCGGTAAATCTCCAGGTGGCATTCTTCAGAGGGATAGCCGTGGATCGTCTGCGCGATCCGTCTCGTCCTGCGGCGCCGATCACGTGACGAGATCACGCCTGCCGGTGCCAACGCACCAGTTCAACAATCGCCGGCGCTTCAGTTGGGGTCCGCCGGCGCCGCGATGCCAGCTCGTCGTCTTCAGCTCAGTGCCCTGCCGCCGATGCCGGACAGTTTCCATCCACCAGTTAGGAGGTATGACCACCCAGCATCCCAGCGACACGAGAGTGGAGATTGGTAAGTCTGATGAAAACTGGAGCCCGGACTACATTGGCGTTGTTCGGCGGTGGAGCCATGCTCGTCATGGCCGTCGCCTGCGGCGGCGGAGGCAACAAAGGACCGAGCAGCAGCACGACCCCGTCGTCGACGACTCCGACGACGATGTCCAGCACCGCTCCATCCAGTGGTGCGGCGCCTTCGGAGACCCAACCCGGCGGCGCACCCGGGTCGAGCGGTACCGGCGGGCCAAACGGTGGTGGCGGGAGCGTTCCCGGTGGGCCGACCGGCAGTGGCGGACCCGGCGGCGGAGGCGGCAGCGTTCCCGGCGGCCCCACCGGCGGCGGCGGACCCGGCGGCGGTGGCGGCACCATACCGGGCGTCGGCGGTGGCGGGGGCGGACCGGGCGGTGGTGGTGGCTGCGTCGGCAACATCTGCGGCAGCATTCCGTGACCGGACTACAGATTTGAATTCCAGATGAGGACCGGGCCACCCCGGTCCTCATCTGCTATCCGGCCCAAACACCGCCCGACTCCTCCGCCCACCGTTCCGGCGCGCATCGTCACCGGACCCCAAACACCGCCCGACTCCTCCGCCCACCGTTCCGGCGGGCATCGTCATCGGGCTATGGTTCGGACAGCGCCGATCGCAAGGGAGCCCCGATGGCGAAGCTCAGGTTCGGATACTTCATCGCACCATTTCACCGCGCCGGCACCAACCCGACGCTCGCCCTGCAGCGTGATCTCGAGTTCGTCGAACATCTCGATGCCCTCGGCTTCGACGAGGCGTGGATCGGCGAGCACCACTCGGCGGGCAGCGAAATCATCAGTTCACCAGAGGTATTCATCGCCGCGGCGGCTCAGCGCGCCAAGCGGATCCGGTTCGGCACCGGCGTGATTTCGCTGTCCTATCACAACCCGCTGTGGGTCGCCGACCGGTTGATGCTGCTGGATCACCTCACCCACGGTCGGATCATCGGCGGGGTCGGTCCGGGTTCGCTACCCACCGATTCGTCCATGATCGGACTCACTCCAACCGACACCCGCGAGCTCCTCGAAACCAACCTCGACGTCGTCGTTCGCCTGCTGGCCGGCGAGACTGTGTCCGCCAAGACCGCCACTCACCAACTCTTCGACGCCAAGCTGCAGCTCGCACCGTATTCGGACGGCGGAATTCCGTTGGCGGTCGCGGCCGTCGCATCACCGACCGGTGCGCGGCTGGCCGGCAAGCACGGTATCGGCCTGCTATCCATCGGGGCGACGCTGACAATCGAGGGTTTCGACGCCCTGGCCTACCACTGGGGCATCGTCGAAGAACGGGCCAAGGTCTTCGGCACTCAGGTCGACCGCACCAACTGGAGCCTGGTCGGTCCCATGCACCTCGCTGAAACCGACGCACAGGCCCGCGCCGACGTGAAGTTTGGGATCGAGCCGTGGTTCCGCTATTTCCAGAAGGTCGCCGCGTTCCCGCAAATGACGATGCCGGGGGATCGGCTCGACGAGATGATCGACATGATCAACGAAAACGGCGCCGGAGTGATCGGCACGCCCGATCGCGCCCGCGAGCAGGTGCAGCGGTTGTGGGATCAGTCCGGCGGGTTCGGCTGCATGCTTCAGATGGCTCACGAGTGGGCGAATCCGGCGGCGACCAGACGGTCCGCCGAGCTGTTCGCCGCCGAAGTGATGCCCCATTTCCAGGGCCAGGCGCAGCCGACGCTGGATGCCGCGACGCGCGCCGGCCAGATGCGCGACGACCTGGCCGCGACGCAGCTGCAGGCCATCGAGCACATGACCAAAAAGTACCAGGACGAGCTGAGCGCGAAGTAGCCGCGAAAAGCGTTGCGCAAGAAAACTATCCGGCGGTCCCGGACTGGCGTTCGGCCGCCTTGACCAGCTGGCCGGCAAAGAACTTGACCGCGCCGCCCATCGCCGCACGTGCGGCCGGGCCGGTACCTTTCGCCTTCTCGACAAATGAGCCGCTCCAGCGGATGTCGGTGCCCCCCGACGCATTCGGGGTGAGGACGACCTCGGCGCGGTAATCGTCGACGGGTTGACGCGGACCCACCAGTTTGTAGGCGTGGCGACGATCCTGTTCGTATTCGGTGGTCTCTTCCTGCACGAAGACCGGCCACATCCCTAGCTTTCGAACGGCCCCGACGCCGCCCGGGGCCGGGTCACCCTGGCGAACCCAACTCGACGACACGACGATCGGCTTCGCCCACGACGACCAGTTTCCGCCATCGGCCACCAACCGAAAGACTGTCGCGGCAGGTGCGCTGGTGGTCTTGTTGACCTCGAACGTGAACTTGCGACCCGACATCGGCGACTCCCCACTGTGATGACTGCCCGAGACTGTGCTGCGGGGTACCCTACCGGGCACGGACACCTACACCGGGTTGGGGATCTGACCGACGAAAACAAATCCGCATCACCGTGGACGGGGCATACTCTCGGTGTGCCACACGCCGACACCGTATCCGTACCGCCCACGCCCACCAAGGCCGACGTTGCCGCGGCGCTGAATCTGATGAAGCCGCTGCGCAGGCTGATCAAGCCGAAGGTCTACGGCATCGAGAACGTTCCGACCGAGCGCGCGCTATTGGTCGGTAATCACAACACCCTCGGGATGGTCGACGCACCATTGCTGGCTGCCGAGTTGTGGGAGCGCGGGAGAATCGTTCGGTCCCTGGGCGACCATGCGCACTTCAAGGTTCCCGGGTGGGGCGATGCGCTCATCCGCATGGGCGTCGTGGACGGCACCCGCGAGAACGCGTCGGAGTTGATGCGGCGTGGCGAACTGGTGATGGTGTTTCCCGGCGGCGGACGCGAGGTCAACAAGCGAAAGAACGAGCAATACAAGCTGGTCTGGAAGAACCGGCTCGGCTTCGCGCGCTTGGCGATTCAGCATGGCTACCCGATCGTGCCGTTCGCCTCGGTGGGCGCCGAACACGGCATCGACATCGTCTTGGACAACGAGTCGCCTTTGCTGGCACCGCTGCAGTTCCTGGCTGAGAAGGTACTCGGCACACCAGACGGGCCGCCGCTGGTACGCGGCATCGGGTTGACCCCGCTGCCGCGACCCGAACGGCAGTACTACTGGTTCGGCGAGCCGATCGACACCACCGAATTCAGAGGCCAGGAATCCCACGACAACGCGGCGCGCAAGGTGCGCGAGCGCACCGCCGCGGCAGTCGAACACGGCATCGACTTGATGCTGGCCGAGCGCGAAGCCGACCCGAATCGCTCACTGGTCGGTCGGCTGCTGCGCTCCGACAACTAGCAGACCGTCGGTCAGCAGCCGCCGATCGAGGTTCAGCTCGTCCAGAAACTGCTCGTCGTGGCTGACGACGACGAAGGCGCCCTGATACACGGTCAATGCGCTCTGCAGCTGGCCCACACTTGGCAGGTCGAGGTTATTGGTCGGTTCGTCGAGCAGCAGCAACTGCGGTGCCGGCTCGGCACTGAGCAGACAGGCCAGGGTGGCGCGCCGCAGTTCGCCGCCCGATAGTGTCGCGACCTGCTGGTAAGCACGCGGGCCGGGAAACAGGAGGCGTGCCAGCCGCGTCATCCGGTCCGCCTGCGACATCCCGGGCGCGAATGCCGCGAGGTTGTCGGCAACCGACAACTCGACGTCAAGGATGTCGAGCCGTTGCGACAGGTATGCGATCCGGCCGCGCGCGCTGCGGATGCCCTCGGCCTGGATCACTCCGCTCATCGCGCGCAGCAAAGTGGACTTCCCGGCGCCGTTGGGTCCGGTCAATGCGATCCGTGAGCGCGCCCTGCACCGACACGTCACCGCGGTCCGGACGATAGCGGCCTGCGACCGGGTTGAGCAGCGTAGTCTTGCCCGCACCGTTCGGAGCGACCAGACCGGTGCGACCCGCATCGAAGTCGAACGAAAGGCCCTCGAAAACGCGGGTGCCGTCCGGCCAGAAAAAGTAGCGGTTCGAACGGGAGACAGCGGCATCGGACATGGGCGGGACCTCAACAACGGGAATTCGAAAGGAAACTGACAGCACAATGCGAGCCGAAGCTCACTCGGAGATGTCGGTGCTCCCGTCCATGGCTGTATTCCTAACAGGGCCGCCCGAGAACGTGCAATCGGTTTTCCACCCAGCCCGGAGGCCACGATGACCCGCAGACGGCGGCTGGCCTTGGCGCTGTTGTCGGCACTGTGCGTGGTGAGCTGCACAAACCCGCACTCCGCGCGCATCCCCGCAAGCAGCAGCCCTACGACCTCGGCGCCGACCGAGAAAGTGGCGAGTAGCCAGAACGTGCTCGACACCGCCGCCAAAGCCGAAGGACCGGGCTGCTCGGCAGCGGTGGGCGTGGAGGGGAAGGTCGTCTGGACCGGGGTGGCCGGACTCGCGAATATCAGCGACGGGGCGAAGATCACCGCCGACACGGTGTTCGACATAGCCTCGGTATCCAAGCAATTCACCGCGAGCGCGGTGCTGTTGCTGGCCGCCGCGGGAAACTTGGCGCTGGACGACCCGCTCGGCCGGTACATGCCGGAGATGCCACCGTGGGCAGCCGATGTGAGTCTCGCACAACTGATGCACCACACCAGCGGGATCCCGGACTACGTCGGGATGCTTCAGGAGCAAGGGTTCAGCTACGCCGACCGCACCACCGAGACGCAGGCGTTGCAGGCCCTGGCGAACACCCCGGAACTGGTGTTCAAACCCGGCTCTCGCTTTGAGTACTCCAATTCGAACTATCTGTTACTCGGCGAGGTCGTGCACCGGGTATCGAAAAAGCCACTACCGGACTACCTCAGCACCCAGATCTTCGCGCCACTGAGCCTGACCATGGTGATGGACCCAATCACGTTGATCCCCAGCAAGGCCCTGTCCTACACCGCGGCTGAATCCGGCGGCCGCGGCTCCAACATCGATGACTACCAGCTCGCCGACTCCAAGTGGGAACAGGTGGGCGACGGAGGCATCCAGAGCACACCAAGCCAGCTGGTTCGCTGGGCCGACAATTACCGAACCGGCAACGTGGGCGGTCCGAAGCTGCTCGACGCGCAGCTGGCCGGAGCGGTGCCGACGGAGCCGGGCGGTGGTGACCGCTACGGCGCGGGCATTTACAGCCTTGCTAACGGCATGCTCGATCATGACGGCGCGTGGGCCGGGTTCGTCACTGCGCTACGCATCAGCAGCGACCGGCGCACATCGGTGGCGATCAGCTGCAACGTCGACAAGCAGGACCCCGAGGCGATGGCCGACCTGCTGGGACGCATCTGGATGTAGCAACGCTAGAAAATCACGATTCCTGTGCACCGGGCACCCCCGGGGCTGCAATCATGCACGGTATGGCGAAACCGACCGTCCTCACCGCTGACAACGGCCTCCCATCCGGCGTGCAGGGAGCATGCGATTCGCACTTCCTGAATGTCGTGCGCGCCTTCGCGGGCCTGTACCCCGGTAAGAAGTTCGGGGGAGGCGGTCTTTCAGTGTTCATCGACGGTAGACCTGTCGTCGACGTGTGGACCGGTTACTCCGATCGCAAGGGCGATGTGGCCTGGACCGAAGACACCGGTGCCATGGTGTTTTCCGCGACAAAAGGGCTGGCCGCCACCATCATTCACTTACTCGTCGACCGCGGACTGCTGGCCTACGACGTCCCGGTCGCCGAATACTGGCCGGAGTTCGGCGCCAACGGCAAGTCCGAGATCACCGTCAGCGACGTGCTGCGCCATCGCGCCGGCCTGTCCCACCTCAAGGGCGTCGACAAACACACCATCATGGATCACCACCAGATGGAGGAGCGGCTGGCCGCTGCACCGGTTGACCACTCTCACGGTAAGACGGCCTATCACGCGATCACCTACGGATGGCTGCTGTCGGGCCTGGCCCGCGCCGTCACAGGAAAGGGCATGCGTGAGTTGTTCCGCGAAGAACTCGCGCGCCCGCTGAACATCGATGGCTTACACCTGGGGCGCCCGCCGGCCGATTCTCCGACCAGGGCGGCGCAGACATTGTTACCGCAGGCGAAGATTCCCACGCCGTTGCTCGACTTCCTTGCACCCAGGGTGGCCGGGCTCTCGTTCTCCGGCCTGCTCGGGTCGATCTACTTCCCGGGCATCATGTCGATGCTGCAGGATGACATGCCGTTCCTGGATGGCGAGCTACCGGCGGTCAACGGAGTGGTGACGGCCCGGGCCCTGGCCAAGACCTACGCGGTGCTGGCCAATGACGGCGTCATCGACGACACGCGGCTGCTGTCCTCACAGGCGGTGGCCGGGATGAAAGGCAAGGCCGAGCTGTGGCCGGATCTGAATTTGGGCCTGCCGTTCACCTACCACCAGGGTTACCAATCATCGCCGGTCCCAGGCTTTTTGGACGGTTACGGCCACATCGGCCTAGGCGGAACGGTCGGCTGGG
Organism: Mycobacterium sp. ML4; assembly: GCF_054515735.1. NCBI lineage: Bacteria > Bacillati > Actinomycetota > Actinomycetes > Mycobacteriales > Mycobacteriaceae > Mycobacterium > Mycobacterium sp. ML4. The sequence goes on along the minus strand of NZ_JBTNSY010000025.1, from coordinate 68,373 downwards.
CGGACCCGGAATCCGGCAGCTCATACGGCTACGTTCACAACCGCCTGTTGACGCTACTGCTGTTCGACGTCGGATCGTTCGCGGGACTGGCGCCGCTGCTGACCAACGCCGTCAACGCCGCGAAGAAGGATGGCCCGCTGGAGGTGCCGCGTTTCGGTGCGCCCTACCAGGAGTCAAGCGAGCACGAGCCGGCTGCCGGCCAGTAGGCGCACAGACCCCCGCGGTGGCAACTCGAATCCCGTGCGGGGCGATGAGGACCGCCGCACCGGATACGCCGAGCCCGATCAGGAACGCGACGACGGTGAAGCCCATCACCTGACGGAAATTGAGCGTGGCGATGGCTGGCAGGGGGAGCAGCCGGAACGGCTGAACCATGTTTGCGACGGCTTCGCCGACCGCAACAGCCATGGAGATCAGGCCGAGATAGGTGGGGGAGCGCTGTCCGATCGCGAGTGCCGAGTCCACGGCGATCGGCCGCTGCACCGCCCAGTGTCCGCCGCCCGAGGGCACGAACAGCGAAATGACCACCGAACCCAGAAAAGTGAGGAACGGAAGGGTGTACTGGTTGGCGCCGGTCACCAGCGCTTCGGCCAACACCGTCTGCAACGCCTTGCCGGACTGAGTTGGCAGATAAGCCAACAGGCCGACGATGCCGCCGTAGAGCAAATACTGCAGCAGCCGGGGCCGGAGACCCGGGCCGCGAAGGAGAACACTGGGATCAATATTGGCCAGTGCGATCGACGACGACAAGCCTTGCGTCCAGACGATGAACCCCATGAAAGCGGCTGCGATGAGATAGCCGAAATGCGTTGCAGGCAATCGCTTTGCGACCTGACGTGCCGCCAGCGCACCGGCCACCAGACCGAGTCCCCAGTTCAACAACGACAACGCCGCGCTGACCGCGAACCACAGCAGCGCGCCCTGCACTTGGTTCTTGGGCCTGCTCGCGATGTACACGATGACCGGCTTGATCGCCGGCGCCTCAGCGAGGGTGTAGCCGGTAACCAGGATCAGCACCATCTGCAACGCGAAGGTGAAGATGTTCTGCGCTCCCCAGACTCCGCCATACCAAGCCTTCAACATTCCGCCGGCCGTCGCACCGCGCACCAAACGAGCAACCAAGGCTGCAACCAGAACGGTCAGGATGACCGCGAACAGATAGGGATCCGGCATCAAACGTTCGACATACCGGACGCGCAGAGCGGTCAGCGCTGCATCAGACCGCGCGACTTTATCTCGGGAGCACCTTCGATCGTCATCTCCGATCACCTCGCAGCTCGTAGATGATCAGCAACACCGGGGCCGCCGCCGCCAGCAGCAGGACAGCCATGATTGTCCAACGAGTGAGCCGTGACCGCAGGTGAAACCAGTGGCGCAGTTGCGCAAAACGCCAATCGGTCCACGCGTACCACCTTGCGGCCCAATCCGCTTCGACCGCCATCAGACGCAGGGCAACGAGCAGTGCCGGAATACCCGCCTCTGGAAGGAACACGATTAGTGGGACGGAAGCGAGCAACGCTATGCCCCCGAGGACCGCAAGCATCGCGCGCAACGGCGTCGGCCGCGTGCGGCCCCGTTCCCGGTAGGCGTACACCCGGTCCAGAGCGGCCTCGCGCGTCGTGACGGGTTGATACCCTGCGGCCACGGATACTCCTGCGGTCGATGTCGGACGTGGGTGTAAGCGACCTCTGTGAAATCAAAGGCCGTCGCTCGGCCGCCGCCGAATCTAGCGTGTCGACATCGAGTTTCCCAGTTGGTCGGATCAAGCCTCGAGTCGGGCCCGAACCGTGTCGAGCCGCCGGCGCAACTCGTCTTCACTGATAATGCCGCGGGCCAACAAGGAGTAGGCCAGCGCTACGAGCTGATTTTCCGGAAACGGCAAGTCCGCGTAACGGCCGGCCGACAATTCGTCTTCCTCGTCACGGCGTTCCTTGAATGTCAACGGCGTCCGTCCGTCTGGGTAGCACGTTCGGTCCAGCACGTCGCACAGACCGTCCAGACTGGTCTTCCACGGCGGCAGCGGGTTTTCGACACCATATTTCGCTGCCAGGACTGGCCAGGTCTGGTCTTGCTCCACGATCTCGTCCAGGACAGCGAAAGCGCTTTCGCCGCATGGTGTTTCGTCAGCCATACAGTCACCCCTCGATGGGGCGGACAGCGGGGCGGACCAAGCGCGCGACGTTGCTGGTCACCCCAGGCTTAGGAAGCGCGACGCCGATGAGGCAGTCGCGGGTGATGATCTCGGCGAGCTGGTCCTCGTTCCAGCCGTCGGTACCCTCCGGGCGCATCGGCATGACCATGAAGCGGTGCTTCTGGTTCGAGTCCTCAACGCGCACTTCGACATCGTCGGGCAGCTGAAGCCCGAATTCCGAAAGTACCTGCCGGGGCCAACGCACGATACGGCGACGGTAGTTGGGGGTGCGGTACCACTCCGGAGAGTTGCCCAGGATCGGGCGCGGATAGCACGAGCACAGCGCGCAGACGATCACGTGGTGCACTGTCGGCGTGTCTGCAAGGATCTTGAACGCCACAAAGTCACTGGGGGTACCGAACCCGGTCGGCTCCAGCCAGTCGTAGCCGACCTCCTTGGCCGCAGCCACCGCGTCGGTCACCGCAAGCTCCTTCAAATCGGGGTCCAGCCACGCCTTGGCGACCAGCCGGGCACCGGGAGCTGAGCCGATATGTTCGGCGTACTCGGTGAAGACGCGATGCTCCTCGGCGGTGAACAAGCCCTTCTCGATGCACAATTCGCGTAGCGCGATCTCCAGGACCTCGAAGTCGGTGATCTCGTCGACCATGGGCTTGACGGTGCGCGCGTGGTCGTGGTTGTGGTCGTGGTCAGACATTAAAGGATCGTGTTCCTCTCAACCCACGGCCTCCAACCAGCGCTCGGGGATCTCTGTCTGCAGGGTGTCGTTCTTCGGTCCGGTGTAGTTGTCCCAGAGCTGTGACTGGTTGAACCGCACGATGTAGAACCACTCGGGCTTGGCATCTTCGCGGTTCCAGGCCTCATCTTCGGGAGCCGGGCTCTCGTAGGTGACCTCCGCGATGATCCCGTCCGCGCCACGCGCGTACTCCGGCGTGCGGGTGTAGAACATCGCCGGCAACTCCCGCACCCTGACCCGGTCCCCGACGGCGAATTTCGCCTCGCCGGCCTGGCCGGCGAAGCGCTGTGGATCACCGATGCCGACGGCCTCGATGTGGTGTTTATTGCGTTCGACGTTCGAGCCGTCCCCCTCGAACTTCGGCTGCGCATCTGGGCGACGACCCTGTAGCCCGTCGGCATACCGCTCCTGCACCTCAGCCAGCCGAGCGGTCAGCTCGCCCCAGCTGATGTGCTTCTTCTCGATCAGCAGCCGTCCCACCGACCACAGCCAGCGGCTGTAGTACGGCAGGCCGAGGTAGATGGCGCGCCCCACATCGACGTTGCCCAGCCGCCGCCGCTCCTCAGAAACCCAGATGCCGCGCCAGCCGAGAACTTCGCAGAGCACATAGGTCATCAACTCCCACTGCTCTTCTTCTTTTTCCTCGTACACGTGCGGATAGTCGAGCTCCCCGCCCACGTCGTGGCTGGTCTTCATGTATGCCAGCCAGTGGTCGTGGGTGATCTCGTCCGGGGCCGGCCATTCCGAAACCTCGGGATAGATGGTTTTGAGCCGGGAAACCAGCGCCAGCTGTTCGGCGCGCTGTGCCGCTGTACTCAATCGGAGCCTTCCTTCCGCATGGAAAGGTCCACATGGCTGGACGGCCAAAGTTACCACTTTCGAGACGAATCGGTTAGCGCAGAAGGCCCGGCTATCCAAGCGATTTCGTCGAGCCGGACCGACCAGCACCGTGCCGAAATCTAGTGGCTCTCGGCCCGACCGCTGGCGTTCACGTGGGGGCTGCCAGCTGGTGTGGGTTGAGTGGTCGGTAGTTGTCGGTGGCGTGCTGTAGGAACGGGCGTATGAATCTGGCGGCGTGGGCTGAGCGCGCCGGTGTTGCGCGGGTGACGGCGTATTGCTGGTTTCGCGCCGGGCTATTGGCGGTATCGGCGCGACGAGGTGGCCGGTTGATTCTCGTCGACGTTGCATCTGGTGAGAGTGCTGCGTGTGGGCGGACCGCTGTCTGTGCGCGGGTGTCCTCAGCGGAGCTGAAATCCGACTTGGATCGGCTGGGGGCGCGGGTGACCGCGTGGGCTGGCGCCGAGCAGATACCGGTCGACAAAGTGGTCACCGAGGTTGGTTCCGCCTTGAATGGGCATTGCCGGAAATTTCGTGCGCTGCTGCGTGATCCATCGGTGCGCCGGATCGTGGTGGAACACCGAGACCGGTTCTGCCGGTTCGGCTCTGAGTACGTAGAAGCCGCGCTGGCCGCCCAAGGTCGTGAGCTGGTGGTGGTCGATTCGGCCGAGGTCGATGACGACCTGGTACGGGATATGACCGAGATCCTGACTTCGATGTGCGCCCGTCTGTACGGCAAGCGCGCTGGGCAACACTGGGCCAAGCGCGCATTGGCGGCCGCCGCCGAAGAGTCGGAGGCATCCTGATGCCCAAGTTCGAGAATCCTGATGGGTGGGCGGTCCAAGCGTTCCGGTTCACGCTGGATCCCACCGTGGACCAGGCCAAGTCGCTGGCAAGGCATTTCGGCGCACGCCGTAAGGCTTACAACTGGACCGTGGGCACCCTCAAAGCCGATATCGAAGTCTGCCACGCCACCGGCGTGCAGACGCAGCAAACGTCGCTGCGGGTATTACGGAAACGGTGGAACACCGTCAAGAACGAGGTGTGTGTCAACGCCGACACCGGCGCGGTGCGGTGGCCAGAATGCTCGAAAGAGGCCTACGCCGACGGTATCGATGGTGCGGTCGAGGCGTACTGGAACTGGCAGCAGAGCCGAGCCGGCACGCGTGCCGGCAAGCGAGTGGGTTTTCCGAGGTTCAAGAAAAAGGGCCGCGACCAGGACCGTCTGACGTTTACCACCGGGGCGATGCGCGTGGAACCCGACCGGCGACACCTCACACTTCCTGTCGTTGGCTGCGTGCGGACGCACGAGAACACCCGCCGAATTGAACGACTCATTGCCCAGGGCCGGGCGCGGATTCTGGCGATTTCGGTGCGCCGCACCGGCACCCGGCTGGATGCGAGTGTGCGGGTGCTGCTCCAGCGTCCGCAGCGACCCCGTGTGACGCTGCCCGATTCACGGGTCGGCGTTGACGTCGGCGTGCGGCGCTTGGCCACGGTCGCCAACGCCGACGGCACAGTGCTCGAACAGGTGCCCAATCCACGGCCACTCGACGCCGCGCTGCGCGAGCTGCGACACGTGTCCCGGGCGCGGTCGCGTTGCGCAAAAGGCTCACGCCGATACCGTGAGCGCACCACCGAGATGTCCCGGTTGCATCGCCGGGTCAACGATGTCCGCACCCATCATCTGCACGTCCTGACCACACGATTGGCTCAAACTCACGGCCGGATCGTTGCCGAAGGACTGGACGCGGCAGCGATGCTGCGGCAAAAGGGGCTTCCCGGCGCCCGCGCCAGACGGCGCGGACTGTCGGATGCTGCCCTCGGCACCCCGCGCCGGCACTACGAGCTGGTACGGGTCGCAACTGGTGGTCGCCGACCGCTGGTTCCCATCGTCGAAACCAGTCACGGCTGCGGGCATGTGCAAGACATCGGCTGGGACGAAACCTGGCACTGCGACCACTGCGCAGCACGTCATCAGCGTGACAACTGCGCTGCCATCAACCTCGCACGCTACGAGGAACCCGATAGCGTCGTCGGCCCAGTTGGGGCCGCCGTCAAGCGTGGAGCCGACCGTAAGACCCGGCCAAGCCGGGCCGGTGGCTGTGAAGCGCGGAAGGGACGCAGCCGCCGGGCTGCCGAACAACCCCGAGACGGGGTGCAAGTCGCGTGATCACTAACGATCACTCACCTGCAACGGTGGCCAGGACCACACGACGGCTCGTCCGTTTAGTCGGTCGGCAATTTATAGAATGCGCGCATGGATGGCGGTGCCGGGTCGAGTCCTGCGGTGGGTGACGGGCTGCTGCAGATCGAGGATTGCCTGGACGCCGAGGGCAACATCGTGCTGCCGCCGGACACCACCCTGATCTCGCTGATCGACCGCAACATCTCCTACGTCGGTGACACCGTCGCGTACCGGTTCCTGGACTACAGCGGCGCAGGGGCTGGACATGCTGACGAGGTCACCTGGGCTGAATTCGGCGTGCGCTTGCGCGCCGTGGCCGCTCGCGTACAGCAATTGGCGGGGGCAGGCGACCGGGTCGCCGTCCTGGCCCCCCAGAGCATCGATTGGGTTATCGGCCATTACGCGGCGATCAAAGCCGGCACCATTGCGGTCCCGTTGTTCGCACCCGAACTGCCCGGCCACGCCGAACGGCTCGAAACCGCGTTGCGCGATTCGCAACCGACGGTCATCCTGACCACAACGGCTGCCAAGGTTGCCATCGAGCAGTTCCTGGGCGGCCTGCGGAATTTCAGCTCACCGCAGGTGGTCGTGATCGACCAGATCCCCGATGCGGCGGAGCGCCAGTTCCTACCCGTGCATTTGGACATGGACGCCGTCTCGTACCTGCAATACACGTCAGGGGCGACCCGGCCGCCGGCCGGCGTAGAGATCACGCACCGGGCCGTGGCCACCAATTTGACGCAGATGATCCTGTCGATCGACCTGCTCAACCGGAACACCCATGGGGTCAGCTGGCTACCGCTTTACCACGACATGGGTCTGTCGATGATCGGCTTTCCGACGGTGTACGGCGGCCACACCACGCTGATGTCGCCGACGGCGTTCGTGCGTCGCCCGCAGCGCTGGATTCAAGCTTTGTCGGACAGCTCGCGAATCGGCCAGGTGGTCACCGCGGCCCCAAACTTTGCCTATGAGTGGGCCGCTCAGCGCGGACTACCCGCGGCGGGCGAGGACATCGACCTCTCGAACGTGGTTCTGATCATCGGTTCTGAGCCGGTCAGCATTGAGGCGGTGACGCACTTCAATAAGGCGTTCGCGCCCTACGCACTCCCGCGTACGGCATTCAAGCCGTCATACGGTATCGCCGAGGCGACGCTGATGATCGCCACCATCGACCACGCTGCCGAAACGTCGGTCATCTACCTCGACCGCGAGCAACTCGGCGCCGGCCGGGCGGTCCAGGTCGCGGCAGATGCGCCGAACGCTGTCGGGCAAGTGTCGTGCGGCCAGGTGGCCCGCAGCCTATGGGCGGTGATCGTGGACCCGGACACCGGCGACGAACTACCCGACGGTCACGTCGGCGAACCGTGGCTGCAGGGCGACAACGTGGGTCGCGGCTACTGGGAAAGGCCCGACGAGACACAACGGACGTTCGGCGCCAAGTTGGGAGAAATCCTCCGCGAGGGTAGCCATGCCACCGGCTCCAAAATCGACGGCGACTGGCTGCGGACCGGCGACCTGGCCGTCTATCTCAACGGCGAGCTGTACGTGACCGGCAGGATCGCCGATCTGGTGACCATTGGTGGTAGAAACCACTATCCCCAGGACATCGAGGCCACGGTCGCGGAGGCGTCACCGCTGGTCCGCCGGGGTTATGTAACGGCCTTCGCGGTACCCGAGGATGACGGCGAGGCTCTGGTCGTCATCACCGAGCGTGCCACCGGCACCAGCCGTGCCGACCCACGACCCGCGGTCGACGCAATCCGCGCGGCGGTGCTGGCCCGGCACGGCGTGTCGGTAGCCGATGTTCGATTCCTGCCGGCCGGGGCGATCCCGCGCACGACGAGCGGCAAACTGGCGCGGGTAGCGTGCCGAGCCCAGTACCTGGACGGCACCTTGGGCGTGCGCTGAACCGCGCTGCAGCTGTGCAGCTGAAAAAGCCCCTACCGCTCAGAGTTACGTAGGAAGATCGCTGCACGCCCCGCGAAGCGGGGAAAACAAGGAGGCAAAATGGTCGACCTACCGCGGACAGCCGAACCGTTCACCGGGGTGATCAACCCGTCGATAGCTGATTCGACCCCGGTGAAGCCGACCATCACCTACCCGCCGGCCGACGCTCCCAATGTCGTCGTCGTGCTGCTCGACGATGTCGGATTCGGCGCGGCGGCCACCTTCGGCGGGCCGGTGCCCACCCCTGCGCTCGACCGGGTAGCACAGAATGGATTGCGCTACAACCAGTTTCATACCACGGCATTGTGCTCGCCGACTCGCGCCGCATTGCTGACCGGACGCAATCATCACAGCGTGCACATGGGCACCATATGCGAAATCGCCTATGGCTTCCCGGGTTACGACAGCATTCTCCCGCCGAGCACCGCCACCGTCGCAGAGATCCTGCGCATGAACGGCTACAACACCGCGCTGTTCGGCAAGGCGCACTTCACCCCCACCTGGGAACTCGGACCTGCCGGTCCCTTCGACCGCTGGCCTACCGGGTTGGGTTTCGAACGCTTCTACGGGTTCCTGGGCGGCGATACGTCGCAGTATGAACCGGCCCTGTTCGACCAGACCACACCGATCGAGCCCTACCTCGGCCGTGACGACTATCACCTCACGGAAGATCTCGCCGACCGGGCCATCGAGTGGATCCAGCGGCAGCAAACCTCCGCTCCGGACAAGCCGTTTTTCCTCTACCTCGCCCCGGGCGCCACGCACAGTCCCCATCACGTGTGGCCGGAGTGGTCGGACAGGTTCGCCGGCCAATTCGACGACGGCTGGGATGCACTGCGCGAGAGCATCTACACCCGGCAACTCGAGCTGGGCATCATTCCGTCCGGCACGCAACTGACGCCGAGGCCGGAACAAATACCGGCGTGGGCGGATTATGACGATCGTTACAAGCCGGTGGCCAGACGGCTGATGGAAGTCTATGCCGGATTTCTCGCCCACACGGACGCGCAGATCGAACGGGTCATCGATGCCATCAACGAACTGGGTCAGTGGGACAACACCCTATTCATCTACATCTGCGGCGACAACGGCGCGTCGGCGGAAGGCACGGTGCACGGCGCCTGGAGTTCGCCGTCGTTTCAGAATGGTCTACCCGAAGACCCCGAATGGCTGCTTGCCCATCTGGAGGACTTCGGGACGGCTCGCTGCGACAACCATTACAACGTCGGCTGGGCCTGGGCGCTCGACGCCCCGTTCCAGTGGATGAAGCAGGTGGCCTCCCACTTCGGCGGCACCCGCAACGGATTGGCCATCTCCTGGCCCCGGCGGATCGCCGCGGCCGGTGAACAGCGCACTCAGTTCCACCATGTCATCGATGTCATGCCGACGATTCTGGAGGCGGCCGGCATCGAGATGCCCACGCGGGTCAACGGTGTCGAGCAGAAGCCGGTCGAAGGGGTCAGCATGCACTACACCTTCGACCAGCCCGACGCTGAAAGTCAGCGAACCACACAGTATTTCGAGATCTTCGGTAATCGCGCCATCTACCATCGGGGTTGGATCGCATCATGTTTTCATGGTCGGCTGCCCTGGATACGCACCGGCCGTCACCCGTTCGGTGACGCCGAACGTTGGGAGCTGTATAACCTCGGCGGTGATTTCAGCCAGGGAGCCGATCTCGCCGACCAGTACCCGGCGAAACTGGCTGAATTGCAACAGATTTTTGACGCTGAAGCCCGTCGGTACGACGTATACCCGCTCAGCGATACGACGCTGGGCCGGGCGCTGCCGGTCAACCGGCCGAATCTGCTGGGCGACCGCATGTCTGCCACCTACTACCCCAGCCATGTGCGTATCCCGGAGACTGCGACGCTGACCTACGCCAGCACGTCGTTTCGACTGCGGGCACAGCTGGTGATCCCGGCGGGCGGGGCACAGGGAGTGGTCATCTGCATCGGCGGGGCGATGGCAGGGTGGAGTCTCTATTTCCAGTACGGCGTTCCGATGTTCACCTACAACTATCTCGGGCACGAAATCAGCACCGTAACCGCTACCGATCCCTTGCCGGAAGGGGCTGTCAGCCTGGGCCTTTCGTTTGATTACGACGGCGGGGGACTGGGCCGGGGCGCAACGGCTTCACTGCTGGTCAACGACCGCGCCGTCGCTCACGGCCGCGTCGAGCGCACCGTCCCGTTCCGCTTCTCGATGAGCGGTGAAACGCTGGACGTCGGCGTTGACACGGGGTCACCGGTCGCGCGGTATGGCCACAATTTCCGGTTCACCGGTCGTATCGACCGGATCGAGGCCTCCGTCGACCCACGACCCGCCGACCTGGCAGCTGCGGTAGCCGAGGTGGAGATGCGCGCGGCGATGGGTTCGCAGTAACCGTGTGGAGCAGCCTCATCCCGCTTATTCTTGGCGGAGCCCTGGAACCGATTGACATCATGATCACGATCATGTTGCTGGGCACGCCGTCGCGCCTGGGGGCGGCAGGCGCCTGGATTTCCGGGCATGTCGGCACCCGGCTGCTGCAGGGTCTCGTGTTCGGCACCATCTTGCACTGGGGAGCCCGCCGAGACTCGCACCACTCCTACCACTGGATCGTCTCGACCATACTTCTGGTCGTTGCGCTGCTCTTTCTCGTCACCGTCGTCCGGGAGTTGGTGACCGGTGACAATCCGGATGCGCCGCCGCCGAAATGGATGGCAATGCTGATGTCGGCCACGCCCCTCAAGGCCTTCTTCATAGGTGCCGGTGTAGTCACGGTGTCGGTGAAGGCATGGGTGTTGACGTTGGCGGCGATCGGCGCCATCGGCGGTGCCGGGCTCGGGCGCGCCGCCAATGTGACTACCTACGTCATGTTCGTCTTGCTTGCCACCAGTGTGAATCTGCTGATTATCGGAGCCGCCGCACTACTGGGCGACCGGTCACGTTCGGTGCAGGAGCGACTGCTGCAGTGGCTGCAGAGTAAGGACCGCACCATCGTGATCATCATCGGGCTGGTCTTCGGAATCTGGTTCGGGTTCAAGGCGCTGCGCGGCTTCGGGATTCTATAGCGGTCAGCCGGCGGACCTGGCATCGCTGCGGCGGATCCATCGCGCGTAGACGACGCCGACCAGCGCCGTGATGACGCCGTAGAGCGCAACAGCGCCGCGTTCGTCGGCGTTCGGAAAATTCGCCGACGCAATGGTCAGCGCCGTCGCCGGGTGACGGCACGCGGCGGCGAAAGCCACCACCGCCGAGAACTGTCGATCGGGCCCGCCCAGCAGATGCCCGACGGCGAAGGCACCGACGACGAAGACAACCATCGCGACCACGGTAACACCACCCAGCAACTTCCACATCTGTGGGGCAGCGGCGACCAGCAGCACGATCATCGCCACAGGCAACGCCCACCGCTGGGCTTGTTCGATGGGGCCACCGATTCGATCGGCCAGTGCGGGCCAGAACCTGCCGATAGCCATCCCGGTGATGAGAGGCGCCAACACCGACACCAGCATCAGTTTGCCTACCGCCCACGGACTGGAGACGTACTGATGCCCGAACACGTCGCCCAGCAATCTGGCGGTCACGGACAGCGCCGGCACCGCGAGCGCAGCCAGGACGATCACCAGCCCCAATCCGAATTGCGCCTGCCCACCGGCCTTCTCGCCGCGCCGCGGCAGCAGCGGCGGCAGCGGCGAGATAGCAAGTGTGACAAGCGCAATGGCTACCTGGGGCTGCACATCCACCACGTTGACGATCAGAACGGCGATCGCGGGCGCGATCAACATCACGGCCACCATTGCGCGGCACAGCAATCCACGGCGCTGCAGCACATACCGCACGTCGGCGAACTGCGCCGTCAACCCGTAGCCGAGGATCACCGCGAACAAACTGATCTGGAATGCAATTTTCGCCGCTTCTGCCAAAGTCACGACGGACAGCCTGCCACGGCCAGGCCGGACAGATCACCCCGTTTTCGTGCCACCGCCGACTCGGATCGCGGATTCGATGTGGTCTGCACTGATCTCCTTGGTGCAGAAGAACCAGTCTTCACATGTGATGCCCTCCGCCCGGCCGTCCATGCGCTCCTTGGCAGTCCCGCACGAACCTGCGGGCGGCACGATCACCCGGTCTCCCGGACGCCAGTCGGCCGGCGTTGCGACTTGGAAGTGATCGGCGGTCTGCAGCGCCTGGATAACCCGTAACAGCTCGTCGAAGTTGCGACCCAGGCTCAGCGGGTAATAGATCACAGCCCGGATCGTGCCCTTGGGGTCGATGATGAAGACCGCGCGCACCGCCTTGGTGGCGTCCTCGCCCGGCATGATCATTCCGTACTTCTTGGCCACCTCCATCGAGACGTCCTCGACGAGCGGGAACGTCACGTCCACGTCATGCATACCGCGGAAGGTGATCTTCTCCTTGATCGTGCGCAGCCAGGCGATGTGGCTGTACAAACCGTCCACCGATAAGCCCACCAATTTGGTGTTGTAGGCCGCGAATTGCTCGTGCATCGAGGCAAAGGTCATGAACTCGCTGGTACACACCGGAGTGAAGTCAGCCGGATGAGAGAAGAAGATGACCCATTTGCCGGCGTGATCGGCGGGGAAGTTGATCGGTCCCTGGGTGGTTACGGCGGTGAATTCCGGCGCGGGGTCCCCGATCCGGGGCATACCGCCGAGCGAGGTGGTGTTTTCGGTAGTGGTCACTGGGCGATCCCTTCACTGTGTCTGGCACCCATTGCACAACCAAGTACGGCGTGCGAGATAGGGGCTAACGGCCCTGTGACGAAGGGACAACAGTCAGGGACTGGTCGCCTGGTTGATGATGAGTGGCGGTGGCCCGGCACCTTCGTGAGGATCAGCTTGCGTCTTGTAGAACGGCGGCAAGGTGCCTGCGCCGGCGTCGAACCGGGCGAGATATTCGGCGTCGAATGTCACCTGATACCACTGAATGCCAAGCGAGGCAGAAACATCCGGGTCGGTCGTCGGAGCGGTGGCGATCGCGGTGACGCGCACACACTTCACGTGCTTTCGCATGATCGACGAGAAGCTCGCGAGGCCGTCCGCGTCTAACTCCGCCGTCGTCGCACCGTACACGCCACGTACCTGCCGACCCAGATACCCCCACGCCGTGAGGTAATCCCTGCGATTGACCGCGGCGAAGTAGTCGAACAGCACCTGCTGGCCCTTTCCCGCCGCCCGGGCGTCGGGCTGCCCGTTGGCACACGCCGGTTCGGCCGCAGCCTGACCGCCCGGTGCGACTCCGAATGCGAGCACCAGCGCCGCAAGCTGCCATCGTCGATGCCGTAACCAACGAATCTGCACCGGCATACCGATGACTTTGGCCTCTTATCCGGCATTGTCAAGGGAGGGACCATGGCGATGTCCCGCGATCTAGGAGCACACCGTGATCCAATTCGAACTCGACACTGCGCGCTCCGTGCTGATGGTGCGACCGGAGTCCGCGCTCGAGAAGGGCGATTTTGTCGAACTCGCCAAGGTCGTCGATCCTCAGATCGAGGCGACGGGTGACCTTGCAGGCATCATCGTCAGCGCTCCGTCATTTCCCGGATGGGACGGATTCGGGGCGCTGGTCACCCACTTGCGCTTCGTCAGAGACCACCACAAGCACGTCAAGAAGGTCGCCCTAGTGACCGACTCGCACCTCGGGGATATCGCCGAGCATCTTTCAACGCACTTTGTTGCCGCGGACATCCGGCACTTTCCCGGCGGACAGGAAGACCAAGCCCGGCAATGGATTCTTGGCAACGCGTGATGTCGTGCGTCGCAACATGGTCCACCGCAGCGGGCGGTCGGCGTGTCACGATGGTGCGATGACCGCCAGCCCTGAGCGGCCCGGCACCGGGAACGAGAGAGATGCCCTCCCGGCCGGCTATTTGGTCACACCGCCGCGTTTGCCACGTCCGGTCACCTTCGACCAGCGCTGGAGTGACTTGACTTTCGTGCACTGGCCGGTGGCGCCCGACGCCGTTGCGCATCTGTACCCACCGGGCACCCGTCCGGACGTGTTCGTCGATGGAGCGACCTATGTGGGGCTCGTTCCGTTCAATATGTCCTATACCAAACTTGTTGGGGCGGTGCCTCTTCCATACTTCGGCCGTTTCCTGGAGACGAATGTCCGGCTTTACTCGGTCGACGACAGCGGACGTCATGGCGTGCTGTTCCGGTCCCTGGAGACGGCCCGTCTGGCCGTGGTGCCCGTCACTCGGGTCGGGCTCGGCATCCCCTACACCTGGGCGAAGATGCGGATGACCCGGTCCGGACGCCAGATCACGTATGACAGTGTGCGGCGCTGGCCCCACCGCGGACTGCGCAGCCTGATGACCGTCACCGTCGGTGACCTGATCGAGCCGACGCCACTCGAGGTGTGGCTCACCGCGCGCTGGGGAGCACACACCCGCAAGGCTGGACGCACCTGGTGGGTGCCCAACGAACACATCCAGTGGCCCTTGCACGCCGCCGAGGTCGCGGAGCTGCACGATGAACTGGTGAACGCCGCCGGCATCAAACCGACCGGCCATCGGCTGCGCGCCGTGTATTCCCCGGGCGTGCAGACGAATTTCGGCCGACCCTGCGTGGTTCGGTAAGCCTTTGCGCGAGTGCGCAATCGACGACGGGTCCGCGTCGCGACATACGCCGGAGGTCAATAAGCGAGCAAATGGAAATGCCCCCGTGGACACTCACCTTCGATGCCGCTGTACGGGTCGTCATCGAACTCTCGCCAACTCCAGTGCGCGCCGCAATAAGACGCCGCACATTCCGGGCAGTGGAACGGTGCGTAGCTGTACCCGACGGAATACAACGCAGACGCGTCGCCGTCGGCGATCGCCTGGCCCACCAATTCGACGCGCTCTGCTGACACCGGCAAGCTGATCACGCCGAAGAAAGTCTCAACCAGCACCGCCGCCTGTTCGTTGGGCCGCTGCAAGACATCCAACTCGGCTACTGCCTGCACAGCCCGGCTGGCGGCGCCGTCGACGGCGTCGCCAGGGGTGACGAAGTGCACGCGGCCCGCCGGCGCGCCACAGATCGCGCAGCTGATGTCAGGGAAGGCAGTAGCCACCGTCGATCACCAGGTCCGAACCGGTCATGTAGCTCGACGCCGCGCTGGCCAGGTACAGGTATAAGCCGTTGAGTTCCTCGGGCCGGCCGATGCGACCCATGGGAATCTTCGGCTCCCACAACCGGTGATACTCAGCGAGAGGTTCGACCAGTTCGGTCATGATGTAGCCGGGGCTGATGCTGTTGACCCGGATGTTGTGCGGTGCAAACTCCACCGCCATCGCCTTCGTCAGGTGAATCACCGCCGCCTTGGACGTGCAATAGTGGCCCACCTGCTGCGGGATGTTGATGATGTGGCCCGACATCGACGCGGTGGTGATGATGGAGCCGTCCCGGCCCTGCGCGACCATTGCTCTGGCCGCCGCTTGCGCGGTGAGAAAGACGCCGGTCACGTTGGTGTTCTGGATGCGTCGGAACTCTTCGAGGGACATGTCGAGCATCGGGGTCACCGAGACGATGCCCGCGTTGCACACCGCGATATCGATGCCACCCAATTCTGCGGTCATCCGGTCCACCATCGCCGTCACCTGGTCCGGCTGAGTCACGTCGCACGATATCGGCAACGCCTTGCCGCCGGACCTCGCAATCTGTTCGGCGAGCGTCTCCAGCGCATCCAAATGCCTTGCCACGAGTGCTATCTCGGCACCGGCTTCCGCATAGGCCAGGGCAACTTGCTTGCCGATGCCGCTGGACGCCCCGGTCACCAGGGCCTTCTTGCCGCGCAAGTCGAACAGATCCAAGACGCTCATACCCCTAGTGTGTCCGGTATGGGCAAGTTCGCCAAAGCAGAGATCGAAGATGCCGTCCGGCACTACACCACCGTCGTCGAAGGGTGTAGCGCTTCAGGCGACTGGCGCCCGTTCGCCGACCTGTTCACCCAAGACGTCGTTTACACCGAACACCACTACGGAGTCTTCCACGGCCGCGAGGAGGTGCGGCAGTGGATCGTCGATGTCATGGCGCCTTTCCCGCACATGCGATTTCCGTCGGGCTGGACGGCATACGACGAGGACAACGACGCCGTTGTCATCATGATCAAGAACCTGCTCGACCATCCGACCGACCCGGCCGGTGAGCCGTTCTGGTTCCCCAACTGGACTCGCCTGGTCTACGCCGGTGACGGCCTGTTCTCCAGCGAGGAGGACATCTACAACCCCAACCGCGACGTGCCGGGCGTGGTCGGAGCGTGGATACGGGCCGGCGGGAAACTCGCCACCGACGCGATCCCCGCGCCTAAACGCTGACCGTTTGGCGCCTGCGCCGCCGGGAGCGCGCCGCCGACAGCGCCTGCTCCCAGGCCAGCAGCATGGTGGCCTTCATATTGGCCGGCTGAACGCTGTCCTTGGACAACAGGGCGGTCGCGGCCGCCTTGGTAGTTGACGAGGCCTTCGAGATGTGGCCGGAGTCGAACGGGGGCTGCGGGTCGTACTCGATCGCCAACTGGATCGCTCTGGCGCGGCTGTCTCCGGCCAGCTGCCCGGCCAACCACAACGCAAGGTCGATTCCCGCGGAAACGCCTGCACTGGTGATGATGTCGTCTTCGTGAACGATACGCTGATCGCCGACCGGAGTGACGCCGAAAGCTCTCAGCGCCGGAAGCGCAATCCAGTGCGAGGTGGCGCGTTTATCCCGCAGCAGGCCGGCGGCCGCCAATATGACCGATCCGGAGCACACCGAAGCGGTCCAGGTCGCGGTTCGGTGGGCCTGCCGTAGCCAGGCGAGGAGCTTCTCGTCGCGCGCATGCACCGGAGTCGCCGGGCCGCCAGGCACGAGAATGACGTCGGGGGAGGGCGTTTCGGTCAGGGAGTGGGTGGCTCCCAGGACTAGTACCCCGGAGTCGGCGGTGATCGGTCCGGCCTCATGCCAGACGAACCGTACGTCGGCGTCCGGCAGTTGACGTAACACCTCGTAGGGGCCGATCATGTCCAACGCGGTGAACCCCGGGTAGGCCACGAAAGCGATCTGAGTCATTGCGGTTTTCCTTTCTAGGCGAAAGCTTTTCGGTACTGGTCGGGCGGGATGCCGATGCGGCGGATGAAGTTGCGCCGCATGGTTTCCGCGGTGCCGAAGCCGCAGCGGGAGGCGATCGCCACGACGGTGTCGTCGGTCTCCTCCAGCTGCCGGCGGGCCGCTTCGGTGCGCACGCGCTCGACGTAGTGCCCGGGCGCCTCACCGACCTCCTCGGTGAAGATCCGGGTGAAATGTCGCGGACTCATCGCGGCCCGCCGGGCGAGCTCCTCGATGCTGTGCGCGCCGCCGGGTTCGGCGTCGATGGCTTCTTGCACGTCGCGGATAGACGGTCGTTTCGCGCGAGGCATCCACACCGGGGCGGCGAACTGTGTCTGGCCGCCCGGCCGGCGCAGATACAGCACCAGCCACCGGGCGACCGTTTGGGCTACCTCGGTGCCGTGGTCGTCCTCGACGAGCGCAAGCGCGAGGTCGATTCCGGAGGCGACACCGGCGGCTGTCCAGATCTGGTAGGAGCTGCGGATGAAGATTGGATCCGGATCGACCTCGACCTCCGGGAATTCTTCGGCAAGCCGGTCGGCGAAAGCCCAGTGGGTGGTGGCACGATGCCCGTCCAGCAATCCAGCTTGTGCCGCCAGAAACGCCCCGGTACAGACGGTGACGATGCGGCGAGCCGTACCGGCGATCGCCTTGATCCATCCCAGAAACTCGGCATCGGTGCGAGCGGCATCGACACCGGATCCTCCTGGCAGGACGACAGTGTCGACCGGTTCAGCCGGAGAGGGCAGCGGTGCGGCCACAAAACCCAGACCGGTGCCGGTGTTGATCGGTTGTCCGTCACGGGAGGCGACGGTCACCTCATAGCCGCCCTTGGTCAGCAGCGACGCGCCGGTGAAGACCTCGTAGGGTCCCACCAGATCGAGGGCCTGAACGCCGGGAAAGCCGGCGATGACCACCTTGCGAACCATGACAACAGTGTTGGGCACAACCGACCGTGTCGTCTACGCCACGTAGCCCACAAATCAAGACATCGGACCTCGGCGCACCGCTGTCGCAGGGCTTTGGCAGACTGAGCGGATGGCACAGATAACCTTGCGCGGAAATGCGATCAACACCGTCGGCGAGCTCCCCGCCGTTGGATCTCTAGCACCAGCCTTCACGATGACCGGTGGCGATCTGGGCCCCTTCAGCAGTGATCAATTCAACGGAAAAGCCGTGCTGCTGAACATTTTTCCGTCGATTGACACCCCGGTGTGCGCAACCAGCGTGCGGACCTTCAACGAGCGCGTCGCCGGCAGCGGTGCGTCGGTGGTGTGTGTGTCCAACGATCTGCCATTCGCCCAGCAGCGCTTCTGCGGTGCGGAAGGCATCGAGAACGTCAGCGTGGCGTCGGCGTTCCGGGACAGCTTCGGCCAGGACTATGGCGTCACCATGGCCGACGGCCCGATGGCCGGCCTGCTGGCCCGGGCGGTCGTCGTGATCGGGGCCGACGGCAAGGTCGCACACACCGAGCTGGTGCCGGAGATCGCGCAGGAGCCCGACTACGACGCGGCGATCGCCGCATTGGGCGGTTAGCGGCTCGCGGGGAGCAGCGGTCGGCGCCGATCGACGGTCACGCGCCACCGTAGCCGCGGCGGGCGGTGCAAGAGGCGGTTGGCGTGCAGCAGCGGTAGCCGGGCCAGCAGCTTGGAGTCCAGGGTGGTCGTTTCCGTGTGCTTGGAGTAGTAGGCGCGCAGGTCCGCGGACTGGGTGGTGGGCACCATCGAAATCGGGCGCCGCGCCGGCGAAACCAGGACGCGACCGGGGCCCATTCGTTGCGGGTCGGCTCCATCACCACACGCAACGTGTCCTGCTCACCCGAGTCCGATGTCTTTCCAGAGTTTTCGAGCTCGGCAGGCCGAGTGAAGAACTTGCGTCCGGTCCACAGGAATGTCCCGCCGCAGCTGGCCAGCGAGTCTTGGTGGGCAGCGCGGCAGGCCAGGTCGTTACCCAAAGTCGGTTCCACAAACCTCCTTTCGTCGGGGGTCAGACAGTCCGAGTCCCGACGGGCATAGCCCAGACATTCCGTAAGCAGAAGTCCGCTGTCACGCGGCTCCAAGTTCCCGAACAGAGACGCCTGCCGGCTCAGACCGTGCCCCGCGGACGACCACTCAAGAACACAGAAATCACCAGGGTGTTCCAGTCGGTGGTTAGGCCGTTCTTAGGCACGCACCAAACCTAAATGTCGGTGGTCCTTCGTAGAATTCGGGTATGGCCGTCAGTTCGCGTGAGGAGATCGTGGAGGTCTTCGATGCACTGGATGCTGTGACGGACCGGTTGTGCGCGTTGACCTTTGAGGCCCTGACTACCCCGGAGCTGCTGCGGGCCCTGGAACGTGAAGAACGCCGGGAACGTCGCTCGCGGGCGGTGCGCCACGCCTTGATCAACCAACTCGCCGCCCAAGCCACCGAAGAAGAACTCGGCGGCAAACTCCCCGCAGCGCTGGTTGACCGGTTGCGAATCACCAAAGCCGACGCCAACCGCCGCATCGCCGAAGCCGAGGCTCTGGGCGAGCGCCGCGCCCTCTCCGGGGAACACCTGGGCCCGCTGTTGACCGCCACCGCCGCCGCCCAACGCAACGGCCGCATCGGCGACGCGCACATCAAGGTGATCCGCAACTTCATCGCCCACCTACCTACCACCATCGACGTCGGCACCTGGGAAGCCGCCGAAAAAGACCTGGCCGGCAAAGCCTGCGACTTCCGCCCCGACCAGGTCGCCAAGTACGCCCACGAACTCATGGCGCACTGCACCCCGACGGCGACTACACCGACGAGGAACGCGCCCGCAAACGCGGCCTGATCCTGGGCCCCCAGCAATACGACGGCATGTCGCGCATCAGCGGCCTGATCACCCCCGAACTCCGCGCCCTGATCGAAGCCGCCTGGGCCAAACTGGCCGCCCCCGGTACGTGCAACCCTAAGGACGAGGAGCCGGTCGTCGACGGCGCACCTGACGAACAAGCGGCCCGCCGCGATACCCGCAGCCAATGCCAGCGCAACCACGACGCCCTGGTCACCGGCATTCGCGAACTCTTCGCCTCCGGCGAACTGGGCACCCACAACGACCTACCCGTCAGCATCATCGTCATCACCACCCTGCAGGACCTCGAGCGCGCTGCCGGCCGGGCCCGCACCGGCGGCGGCACCCGCGTACCGCTGCCGACACTGATCCGCTGGGCCGCCACCTCCCATCATTATCTGGCAGTCTACGACCACGCCAAGCCCCTGGCGCTGTTCCACACCAAGCGCTTCGCCAACTTGGCTCAGCGAATGATGTTGCTGGCCAAAGAAGGTGACTGCACCCGACCTGGCTGCGACACCCCGGGCTACCACTCGGAAGTCCACCATGCCAGCGGTTGGACGAACACCCACGTCACCGACATCCACGACCTCACATCTGCTTTTGGGGGCCTACGGCCCCGATAACCGCCTCGCCGAAAAAGGCTGGAGCACCCGCAAGAACGCCAAAGGCGACACCGAATGGCTGCCGCCAGCCCACCAAGACCACGGGCAACCGCGAATAAATACATTCCACCACCCCGAAAAACTCTTCGCACCCGATGATGACGAACCCGATTGACCACAGTCGAAGTGGTTCTGCGCCTTCGGCTTAGCCGCCGCTGCAGGGAATCGGCGCATGCGAACAGCGTCGTGGTTAACCGCGGCCCCGTTACGCTCATGACAAGCACCGATAGCCGCATTGCCGCTGGCGTGATCGCCGGCCTGGTGGCATTGTCGTTGTCCGGCTGCAGCAGCAAGTCGACGATCAAGCCCGAGGGGGCCGCGCAGTCCGTCGTCGACGTCGTCGCCAAGCAAACCGGTTTCCGCCCTGTGGATGTCAGCTGCCCGTCGGGAGTGGAAGCCAAGGTGGGCCAGCAATTCGACTGTCACTTCACCGGACCCGAGGGCAAGCCCTACACCGCGCGCATGCAAGTCACCAAGGTCGACGGCGAGCAGGTGTTGTTCGACGTCAACTCCCGGCCGAGCTAGGCAGCCGATCGGCGGTGTCGGCCAACACTTGCCGGCATCCCGTCCACATTCGGGCAATGATGTCGGCGGCCGGTGGAAGATCGTCGATGCGCCCGGCTACCTGACCGGTATTGGCAACGCTGGCGTCCATGTCGCCGTCGAAGTAGAGCCGCTGCACCCGCTGCAATGCCGCACCGCCGGCCTCGAGAGAGGCAGCCGCATCCAGTTTTTCAGCGGCTGGCGTTCGAATCACGCGCATCATCCGCCTGCCGTCCAGGGGGAGTAGTACCGTGGACGTCTCGTTGGCGCTGACCACCGCCTGCTTGAGGTTGCCGTGTACCGGCGAGTCCGCCGAGGCGAGCAGTCGGGTGCCCATCTGCACACCGTCGGCGCCCAGTACCAGCGCTGCGGCCATCGACCGGGCGTCGCAGATGCCACCCGCGGCCACGATCGGGACGTCGACATGTGTTGCCACCAAAGGCAGTAGCACCATCGTCGAGGCGCCGAAGCGATTCTTGAACCCGCCTCCTTCAACGCCTTCGACCACCAGGCCGTCCACGCCGGCGTCGACGGCTTTGCGCGCCGCCGCCAGCGTGCCGACCACGTGGAATACGGTGATACCGGCGTCGTGCAGTCGGGCGGTGAACAGCGACGGGTCGCCTGCCGACGTCGTCACGAAACGAATGTCGTTGGCATATAACAGATCTACGACGACGGGGTCGCGATTAAACGGCAGCGCGATGTTGGCTCCGACGGGCCGGTCGGTGAGTTCGTGTACCCGCTGCACATCGGCACGGCCCTGTTCAGACGTGGTTTCAATGATGCCGAGCGCCCCGGCATTGGACACCGCCGCCGCCAATTGAGCACCGGCAATGTAGGTCATCGGCGCCTGAATGATCGGTATGTCGATGCCCGCCAGCGCACATAACCGGTTGGTCTCATCAATCGGCATGGCGCCCTAGACGTTTGGCGTCGCGCGGGTCGATCAGGTCGCGGAAACCTTCGGAGCGAATAACCGACGCGCCAAGGCTCCGGACCCGATCGGTCAGCGCCCGGTCCGATGTGACGACCTGAATTTCACCAGGCTGCCGGTCTGCTTTCACCAGCCGTACGATCTCGTCGTCGGCCGAGTTGGCCGCCGCCCTCGGCGCATACGTCACCTCGATCACCGACGAACGGATTGGCGTCGACGGCGGTCGTTCGAACACCACCGTGACGATCTCCTGGTGAGCCTGTGCCCAATCGTCAAGTTTGTCCGCTAGCACGACCATGGCACGCTGACGGTCTTTCCACCAGCCGTCCGGGCGGGTGCCTATCACGTTCATCCCGTCGACGACCCACCGCCGGCGCTTCAGAACCACCGGCGCCTACGGGTACTCCTGCCATACTTCTGAGCGCTTTCCTCCAACGCCCCCAGCGCGTTGATGACCTCCAGCTGCGACAGGATCATCAGACCGTTCAACTGCTTGAGGCGTTCGGGGTTTGCGGCAATCGACTCCTCATCATCGACATAGATGAGCAGAAAGTCCCGCAGCGCCTGGCTGCCCTTCATCCGCTCGGGGACCTTCATCTGCCGCAGGACAGTCGCCATCTCGGGCTCGTCGGTCACAACAGCGCTCCTTCACGTCGAGTGTCACGCGTTAGCGTAGATGCCTCGACATGGTGAAAGTCAGAGCAGCCGCTCACCAGCCTGTTCGTCGTCCTGGCTCTCAGGCTTACGCTCGTCCTGGTCGTCAGCGGGAGAGGTAGCCGACGCCAAACCGGCTTTCGAGGCGCCACCAGACGTCCCCGCGCCACTCATGCCGCTGCCCAGCGGGGCCGCGCCGCTCATCGCTGATGAGCCGGCGTTGACGGCGGTCGAGGTCAGCGACGACGACGGGGCCTGGGCGAGACCGGCCACGACCGGACTGCGGGCCGCGGCACCGAGTTCGCTCTGCAATGCCGCAGCACTCAAACCGCCACCGCCGCTTGACCCGGCCGCCGAACCGAACCGGGACATCGCAGAGGAGCTGAAGGCCAGCGCGCCGGCCGCGGATTCATCCGATTCGCCATACATGCGGGCGATGTCGGTCAACGCCGTCCCGGCTCGCATCAGTTCTTCTTGAGCTGCGGCGTTGGAAGCCAGCATGGTGGCCGCCTCTTGGGCGAACGCCATCACCGCCTGCATCGACACCTCTTCGCCGCCGGCCGGCACCAGCCCGCTCAACACCGACACGGCCGCCGTCGAGCCGGCACTGATGCCTTGACTGCCGATGTCGACCAACTGTGAACCGATATCGCCGGCCGCCGGATCGTGGGACATGGAATCCATTGCCATCTGCCTGCTGCTCCTGTGTTCGTGCGCGGTTACGACTGCAAACGCGCCCAGTCCAACCGCGCTGGACAACAACTTAATTCTAAGGTCTCCGAGGGGGGTCCCGAAGCACTTTCTGGCACGGGCTCATGACGATGAGCACAATGCGCAAAACCACGAAATCGCATCTTATTCCGTCTATCGCCCACAACCGCGACATGGCTTCCACGGCGTCGTAGGTTCGCTCTTAACGAATTGCGCGGCGGCCCCGCGCAGAGTCTTGAAACAAGAGTCGTCATCCGCGCGTGGCAGTGCCGCCGATTTGCGCATCGCAGTGAAATTCGCGCCAGCACAAAGAGGAGTCACCAATGCAAACCATGACATTTCACCCCGTCGTCGGCGATCTCGCAGCACAGCTCGTTCAGCTGGGTCTCACCAGCGTGCAGGCCGGGGACCATGCGCAAGCCTCGATCACCGGGCTCACACCCGCCGGCGCCGACGAGGTATCGCTGCAGGCAGCGACCGCATTTCACCAGGAGGCCGCGTCAATGTTGAGTCTGAACAAGGCCGCGCAGGAAGAGCTGATGCGGACCGGTGCGGCTCTGGTGCAAATCGCGCAGACCTACACCGACGTGGATCAGTCGGCTGCTGAATCCTTGGTATTCAACGCGCTGCCGATATCGAAGCCCTGGATCAACGAATAATCAGCATCTACACACACACCAGGAGACGTAAATGAATGTGATCGACAATTCGGCTGAATGGCCGCCACTGTCGAACGAAAGCGTCGACAATGTCATCGATCTGGCCGATCAAGCCATGTTTCTCGGCGAGCAGGCCACCGGAGCCACCGGCCTGTTGCAATGCGCTTGGGTTTACCACCGGTCGATCGACCTCGAGGGCCTGCGGACCTTCCATCGCCACCTGCAGCGGGGACGGCTGTGCCGGAGCATCGAACGGTCACCGTTGCCGTTCGGGCGCCACCGTTGGGTGATTCCCCGACACTTAGCCGACATCGAGATCGTCAGGTCGGCCCGACCGCGCGCGGAATTCGATACGTGGCTCGTCGAGCAGGCAAACACTGCACTGGACGCCGAGCACGGACCGCCGTGGCATCTGGCGGTGCTGCCGTTCGTCGAAGGCGGCGCCGGCGTAAGCCTGGTGCTGTCGCATTGCCTGGCTGACGGCCTCGGGTTGTGCGAAGCGCTGGCCGACGCCGCGTCAGGGCGCGATAGCACAATCTGCTGGCCCGCCGCCGGGTCGCGCCGGCGGTCCCGCCTGGTGCGCGCCGACATCCGCCGCATCGCCCGAGACCTCCCCGCTACTGGCCGCGCCCTCGGCGCGCTTGCTCGGATGGCCTGGCGCGGGCAGAGTAACGCAGCGCCAGCGGCCGGCCGATCCGCCGGCCGCAACGAACGGCTCACGATGCCGATGGCGACGGTCTTTCTCGCCGGCGATGAGTGGGACTCTCGCGCGCACGCAACGGGTGGCACGAGTAACGCGTTGTTCGCCGCGGTCGCGGCCCGGCTCGCTCAGCGCGTGGGGCGGGTCGCGGTGGACGGATCGCTGGTGTTGGCGATGCCGGTAAACGAACGCATTCCCGGAGACACTCGTGCGAATGCGGTGAGCAACGCAGACATCGCCGTCGAGCGGGTACCGAACTTTGCCGACCTGCGGGAGATCCGCGCCACGATCAGGGAGGCGCTGATCCGCCACAACGAGGTACCCAATGAGCGGTGGGCTTTGATGCCACTGGTCCCGTTCCTGCCGAAGCGCTTGGTCAAGAGGCTGGTGGGCGTCGCGGCCGGACCCCCGAACACCGTCATTGCGTCAAACCTCGGCGCGCTCGACCCAGCGGTTACCCGCGCGGACGGAACACCAGCCGACTGCTTCGCGATGATGTCGCTGTTCCCGGGTGTGACGACGTCGATGATGCGCACTACCGGGGGACGGTTGGCGCTGGCTTCCGGACGTGTGCACGGCCGGATCTTCATCTCCGTCCTCGCGTACCAGCCGGGCCGGCTCAACACGACTGACGTTCTGCGGCAGGACCTTTTAAGCACGCTGGAGGAGTTCGCATTGACCGCTACCGCTGGCTGGCCACAACCCGGTCCACTCGATGACGCCGCCTGACATGACGAACGACGTCACCTGACAGGCAGTCTTCAGCGGCCGGAGTGAGCCGGCCGGCTGCCGGCGGCGAACTCTTGTTCCGGTCTTCCCGTGGTCCCGTAACGCAACCCCACGCTGACCTCACCGGTGGTCGCCAACGACGCCAGATACCGCTGCGCCGTCGCTCGTGAAATCCCGATCGCACCGGCCACCTCGGCTGCGGACATGGGCGACTGCGCCGTCTGCAAGGCCTGCAGCACCAGCTTTTTGGTGGGGGAGGCCACGGTGGTGGGGGACTGAGCAGGGACGATCCGTGGGCGCAGTGCGTCCAGAGCGGCGTCCACCTCCGCGCCGGTGAGGTTCGGGCTGGACAGGATCTTGCGGTAGCGCGCATATCCCGACAGTCGCGCGGCCAGTTCGGTGGTCGCAAACGGTTTGACCAGATAACTGACCGCACCTGCCGCCACAGCGGCACGGATGGTGTCGGCTTCGGTGGCCGCCGTGAGAACCATGCTGTCACTGTGTAACTCGCGGACGAAGTCGATACCGGAGCCGTCCGGCAGGTAGACGTCGACCAGTGCCAGGTCGACCGGGGCGGCCCGGCGCGCGGCAGCCAGGGTGTTCGCGGTGTCTGCCACTGTGAAACCCGGTAGCGCCGCGACGATTCCGGCGTGCATGTTGGCAACCCGGAAGTCGTCATCCACCACCAACACGGTCAGGTCTGCTCCGCCCATTGCTCCTCCTCGGTCATCACATCCGGCAGACGGGCGATGAACTCAGCACCTGCCAGCCCCTGCCCCGCGGCCGGATTGCCTGGACTCGACAGCCAAAGCTCGCCACCGAGGGAACGGCTGATCTGGCGGGACAACGCGAGTCCGATGCCCCGTCCGCCGGGTATCCCAGAGTCCGGCTTGGTCGAGGTGCCTTCGGTGAACAGTTTCTCGACGAAATCCGGCGCGACACCATCGCCGCTGTCGGCCACCGCGACGTGCAGGGTCGAACCCTCCTGCAGCAGTTCGATTTCCACTTCCTTGACCGGATTCTCGCCGGTCCGGGCGGCGTCGATCGCGTTGTCGATCAGATTGCCGACCACCGTCGTGACGTCCACCGGAAGCTCGAGCCTGCCTGAAACCCAGGTGTTTTGACCGATCTTCAGCGTTACTCCGGCCTCCCGCGCAGCTGCGGCCTTGGCACCCAGGAACGCCTGCAGGTGGTTGTCGCGGATGGAATCGATGCCCGGTACCGCCGAACCGAGCGGACCGGACCCCAGCAACTCCTCCAGGTACTGCAGCCCCTCGTCGACATGACCGCTGTGTAACAGCCCGTTCAGGAGGTGCATCCGGTTGGCGAATTCGTGACGCTGGGCGCGCAACGCGGTGCTCATCACCTGCACGGCATCGAGCTGGCGGGTCAGCGACTCGACGTCAGTACGGTCGCGAACCACCAATACGGTGCCCAGTTGACGACCATCCCGCTGCACCTTGCGGGCCGAGACCACGACGATGCGGTGCCCGACGGTGGCCAGCGTCGGGGCCGAGTCCGCTGTCTCGAAAACGTCGAGAACGCGTGGCGTCAAACCGATTTCGTGGATGCGTCCGCCCAACTCAGTGCCGATCTCCAGCAGCCGGCATGCTTCGTCGTTGACGAAAGTGATGACGCCCGTCTCGTCGGCAGCCAGCACCCCCTCACCGATGCCATGCAGCACGGCCGCCTGCGTGCGCACCAGTTCTGCCATCTCGGCAGGACTCAGACCCAGCGTCATGCCACGCCAGCGGCGCGCCAGCGCTACTGAGCCAACCACCCCGATCAGCAGGGCAGCGCCACCCAGTGGGGCAAGGACCCGAAGGTTGTTGGAGAACTGCTCGTCGAACTCCTTCGTGGAAATGCCCACGCTCACCATGCCGAGCACCCGATTCGTTCCTGGCTCCACCACCGGTACTTTGGCGACGATCGACCGTCCCAGGGTGCCGGACTGGTGGAGTACCTCTTCCTTCCCGTCAAGGACTTTCGAGGGGTCGGTGCTCACCCGAAGTCCCAACTCGTCGCGGCGGGGATGTGCAAGCCGGATGCCACGGTCGTTGGCGATGACGACGAACAGCACATGAGTGCGTTGCTGCACGCGGGAGGCCACGGACTGCAGCGGCCCGGTCGCGAGTTCGTCGATCAATGCCGAAGGCGCGGTCACGGTCGGGGTTAGCGGGACATTCTCGTAGCGCCCGATGTTGTTCAGCACAGTGGGGGACGAGGCGACCACGCGGGCGATATCCATGGCGTGCACGCCGTACTGCAGATCCAGGCGGTGACGATTGAACTGCGCGAACAGCACGAACGCCACGATCAACGTCAACGTAACCAGGACGAGTTGCAGCAGCAGCACCCGGCTGGCGAGTCGCAAGTCGATGCGACCCCCGGTGGCCATGGACGGACCCTACCACGGGCGGTGAGCAGAATGAGCAAAACCGTGCGCATCATGTGCTGAGCACCGCACCGATACCATCGGCGCATGCGTGCCTCGAAGATCCTCCTCACCGGGGTGACCGGACAGGTCGCCACACCGGTGGCCGTGGCCCTGGCGGCGGACAACGAAGTCTGGGGCATCGCCCGATTCACCGACCCCGCTGCGCGTACCGGCCTCGAGCAGGCGGGCGTTCGATGCGAGCCGCTCAACCTAGCGGACGGCGATTTCGGCCGCCTACCGTCTGACTTTGACTATGTCCTCAATTTCGCCGTGGCTAAGAGCGGCAAGTGGGACAAGGATTTGGCGGCCAACGCCGACGCGGTGGGCCTGCTGATGGCCCATTGCCGCGGCGCGCAAGCGTTTCTGCACTGCTCGTCGGCGGCCGTTTACGACCCGCCGGACGACGCGCCGCGTACCGAACAGAGCGCGCTGGGCGACAATCACAAGCCGTTGTTCCCCACCTATTCGATTTCGAAGATCGCAGGGGAGACCGTCGCCCGCACGATGTCGCGGGTACTGGAGTTACCCACCACAATCGCCCGCCTCAACGTCCCCTACGGCGACAACGGGGGGTGGATGTATTACCACATGGAGATGATCCTGGCCGGAATCCCGATCCCGGTGCCGCCCGGTGAACCGGCGCGCTACAACCCGATCCATCAGGACGACATCATTGCGAGCATTCCGAAACTGCTTGCGGCCGCGTCGGTTCCGGCGACCACGGTCAATTGGGCCGGCGATCAGATCGTCAGCATCCAGGAATGGTGCGCCTACCTCGGCGCACTGATCGGCCGGGAGCCGGTGTTCGTAGAGAGCCCCCAGGCGTTGCGGGGCAATCCTGTCGATGTGAGCCGGCTTCATGAACTGGTCGGTGCTGGCAGCGCCGTCGACTGGCAAGACGGGCTGCGGCGGATGGCCACCAAGTTCCACCCGGAGCTGATCAATGGATCTTGACGACCGCTGCGGCAGATCGACGCGACCCGGGTGTGGGTGCAGAACCGCAGTCGCAAGAATCCGGTTGTGGCGCAACGGTGTTGCCGGTAGACGGGTGGTCTAGCGCTGCCGCGCAGTGGCGCAACCGCCGACACGGTCACCAACGCGACGAACAGCTACGGCGTCACGAACCGAACCGGTGCGGCGAGGCGGTTGAGCCCCATCCAGCGAGCCTGCGGTCTCGCCTGAACGACGCATGGTCCCAGTGACTCGGGACCATGCGGTCTGATCAGGATACTCAGAGCTGTTAAGAATCAGCGCCCTTGTGGTAGCGGGTCAAGAATCCGACGGCGCCCACCGCTGCGGCGGCACCGACGGCGAGCGAGAAAACGATGTGGAAAGCCATCGCCCCGGCGAACACACCGAACGCCATCGTGATGTAGAGCATCCAGATCAAGCGGAACAGGCTACCGACAGCCAGAACGGCTAAGCCGATCCCGATCCACAGGCTCCGCTGCCTGTCGACGCGGTTGATTTGTGCCTCGATGCCGGCGGGGACGATGTTCATCTGCAGCATTCCTTTCCTGGCGCGCCGCCTTGGTGGCGTCGTCGTTGCACCAAGTACAGGGGTGCCGCACGGCTACCGATCCCAAAAAACCTCAGATGCGCTGCAACTCGATCACCGGGATGACCCGGCCGGTCTTGGACTGATATTCGCCGAATCCCGGCGCCTGCTCAACGATCCGCGGGTAGACAGCGTCGCGCTCGTCAGTCGGCAGCTCACGGGCCCGCACGTCATAGGCATCGGTAGCGATTTCGATGTGAGCCACCGGGTGGGCGCGCAGGTTGTGCAGCCACGCGGGGTCGACATCGGCACCGGCGTAGGAACCGACGATCAGCAACTTGCCGTCGACATCGAATGTCATCACCGGATTGACTCTTTCCTTTCCGGATTTGGCTCCGGTGCTGTGCAGCAACAACAGTGTTGCTCCCTCGAAGGGGCCGCCGACCTTTCCGCCGTTGGCGCGGAACTCATTGATGATGTCGGAATTCGCGGAAACATCGGGACGTTCAGCCATGCTCGATACTCCTGCCTGCGGGTGATTGGTCTCAGCTTGGAACATCCGGTATCGCCGGGCTCAACCGGGTCCCGCTGCGGATCCACGCACCACACCGGCGGTTGGTCACATCGCGGTGTAATGCCGTTGCAACAGTGCGGCTTTCGCGCTACGCAAGGTAGACGCCGCCGGAGGTGATGACGTCGCCTGCGGTCAGATCACTCTTGGCGAGCTTGCGAAACAAGACTCCGATAGTGTCACCGGTCCCGGCCCTGTCCACCTTCTTGCGGAACGCCTCGATCCCATCGACAGCCACCGACGGTCCATCGTTGATCCGTACCTGGTCTCCGACCCTCAGCTCGCCGTACTCGACTCGTCCGGTTGCCACCGTGCCTCGCCCCTTGATCGCGAACACGTCCTGCACGGTCATGCGAAACATGATGGCACGCTAATCGGGACTCATCGTCGCGGCGTAGGCGACCGCTACGCGTTGGTGGTAGCAAGCCGGGACAGCAGGACTTCGGCCAGTCGCTCCCCGCGGTCCTCCTGCAGGAAGTGCGCGGCGCCCTCGATCCGCACCTGCTCGCCCGCGGTAGGAATCAGATCGCAGAACAGTTGCCCGGCCTTGGGGTAGGGAAAGATCGGATCCGAATCCGAAAAGGCAACCAGCGCGGGCTTATTCCAGCGGGAGAGTTCGTCGTTGATCGCTCGCATCCGCTCGGCGCCGGGCGCGTCCTCGGTGATCGGAACGAGCAGCGGGAATTGCGCGGCGCCCGCCTTCGATTCGGTCGTGGGGAATGGTGCGTCGTAAGCGGCGAGGATATCGTCGGGGAGGTGGGTGGTGGTGGCGCTCTGGATCACGAAGCCAACCGGGAGGTCGGGGTTCTTCTCCGCGAAGTTGCGCCACGCCATGAAACCCTTGGACACGTTTCCGGTGAACAGACCGGTGTTCATGATCATCAGAGCCTCGACCCGGTCCGAATTCTCGGTCGCCCAACGCAGCCCGATCGGGCCGCCCCAGTCCTGCACGACAGCCGTTGCGTGGCGCAGATCGAGCGAAGAAAGCACCGTCGCTACCAAGTCGCTGTGGCGGTCATAGGTGTACCACCGGCGGTCGGTCGGCTTGTCAGACCGACCGAAGCCGACGAGATCGGGCACAATGACGCGGCGTCCTGCCGCGACCAGCGGTGGCAGCATCTTGCGGTAGAGGTAGGCCCAACTCGGCTCGCCGTGAAAGCACACAACGGGTGCGCCGTCGCGCGGCCCCTCGTCGAGATAGTGCATCCGCAAGCCGTCGACCTCGAGGTAGTTCGGCGCGAAGCCGTATCCCGGCAGATTCTCGAAACGCGCATCCGGGGTGCGGAAAACCTCGGGGGTGGGCGAATTCATCGCGGCGATCTCCATTCGTCTCGGGGGTCGGACCACAACGTAACGGATTTTTGACCGACCAGTCAACTACGATCTACGCTGAGCCCATGCCACGCACCTCGGACGCGCGGAACCGCATCGTGTCGACTGCCGCCCGCCTATTCCTCGAACGCAGCTATCACGATGTGGGCGTCGAGGAACTCTGCGCGGCCGCCGATGTCCGTAGAGGCAGCTTCTACCACTACTTCTCGTCAAAGGCCGATCTCGCCAAAGCAGTAGTCGACCTGCACCTCGGGGTCTTTCAGGCGCGCTTGGCGAGCCGGTCGGGGGCCACGCCGGCCGAGCGCCTGCTGGCGATTCCGGACGCGATCGCAGGGATCCAGACCGGGCTGCACAAACAATTCGGGCGTCTGGTCGGCTGTCCGTTCGGCAACTTGGCCGCGGAGCTATCAACCACCGACGAGGCCGTACGTCGCCACCTCGCCGAGCGGCTGGCCGCACTGGAGGGCCACCTGGCCGGCATCTGCCGGGACGCCGCCGAAGACCGGACGCTGCGTCACGGCGTCGACCCTGACCGACTGGCCCGAGCCCTGTTCGCGCACTACCAAGGACTGATCCTGCTCGCGAAACTGCACGGATCGACCGCGTCGGATCTGGCGCCCGCGTTGCACGAATTCATCGACGGCTATCTGAGTGACCCGCTCGGGACCGGTGGTTAAGTGATCTTCACCATCAGCTTGCCGACGTTCTTGCCGTCGAAAAGCATGTTGATGGCCGTGGGCAACTCCTCGAACCCTTCGACCACGGTTTCCAGTGGCGTCAGTTTGCCCTGACCGATCAGTCCGGCGATCTCGCTGATCGCTTCGGGCGCACGGCCGAAGTGGTCCAGCACGATGAATCCCTGCAGCTTGGCGCGCTGGATCAGCAGATTGCCGAACGCCCGCGGACCGGGCGGCGGATCGGCGTCGTTGTACCCGGAGATCAAACCGCACAGTGCAATGCGTGCATTGATGTTGAGCCGCGCGAAGATGGCGTCCATGATTTGACCCCCGACGTTCTCGAAGTCGACATCGATGCCGTCGGGGGTTGCCGCGACCAGCTGGGCGTGCCAGTCGTCCGCTTTGTGATCGACCGCTGCGTCGAAGCCGAGCTGCTCGGTCAACAGGGCACACTTTTCCGGGCCGCCGGCGATGCCGACGACACGGGCGCCGTCCGCCTTGGCAAGCTGTCCGGCCACCGAGCCGACCGCGCCCGCGGCGGCCGAAACGACCACCGTCTCGCCCGGCTTCGGCTTTCCGATGTCACGGATACCGATCCACGCCGTCAGGCCTGTCATTCCGAGCGCGCCCATGTAGGCACTCGGCGAGACGCCCTCGGCGACCTCGACCGGCATCAATGGCATCTGGTCGGATGCCACGACGTACTCCTGCCAGCCGACCAGACCCTGCACGATCTGACCGACCGGGTAGCTCGGGCTGTTAGACGCGATCACCTCGCCGATGCCGCCGGCGCGCATCACTTCGCCGATCCCTACCGGCGGCAAATAGGTCGGCGCATCGGTGATCCACATCCGGTTGGTGGGGTCAAGGGAGATCCAGTCGACGCGGACCAACGCCTCACCGTCGCCGATCTCCGGTATCGACTGCTCGCTGAGCATGAAGGTGTTGGGTCCGATGCGTCCGGTCGGTCGTTCGTGCAGGAGGAAACGGCGGTTGCGGTCGGCCATGAGCGAACCGTACCCGACGCTGTTATGGCGCGATATGGGCGAACAGGTTGTCACCGCACAGTGCTATAACCCACCGTATGGCAGGCGCCGACTATGTCATCACACACGTTTCCGATACAGCGCGGTGGACGGCATTGCATAGGGCCACCGAATCAGCACGTCCGGATGCGCTGTTCGACGACCCACTTGCCGAGCGGCTCGCGGGTCAGCAGGGTCACGCCATCGTCGCCCGCGTTCCGAGGTCGACCCGCAACGGCTGGTGGCTGGTCGCTCGCACGAAGATCATCGACGACGCGGTTCTGCAGGCCGTGGCCGAGGGGTGCGACCTAGTGCTCAACCTCGCCGCCGGACTGGACACCCGCCCCTACCGGCTGGACCTACCAGCGGATCTCGCCTGGGTTGAAGCGGATCTGCCGCAGCTGTTGGCGCAGAAGACACAGCTGCTCGCCTACGAGCAACCTCGGTGCCGGCTGACCCGGACCGCGGTCGACCTGGCCGACCCTGATGCTCGGGCCACCTTCTTCGATGAAGCGCTCGCAGGAGCCGCCCGGGCGCTCGTGCTCTCCGAGGGGCTGTTGATGTACCTGGACGACGATGACGTCGCGGCCCTTTCGGCCGCGATCAGCCGACCCGAGGTCGCCTGGTGGATGCTCGACTTCGCGGGACCCGGGTTGAAGAAGATGATGAACCGCAAGATGGCCGGACTCTCGGAGAATGCGCCGTTCAAATTCGCACCGGAGAACGGATTGGCCTACTTCGAAGGACTCGGCTGGCACGTAGTGCGAGCCGAATCGCTGTTGATGGCCGCCCGGCGATTCCGCCGCTTACCGGTGTTGATGCGCGCCGCCGCCCGGCTACCACAACCCGATCCGCGGAAACCCGGGCGAAAGCCGTGGAGTGCGGTTGCCCTGCTGGCTCGGTAAGGGCGTGCTCGACATATGTGGCGCAGGTCATCGTCCGGTTTCGAATTCACGGCAAATTCTCATCTTGGGACACGGTTAGGTCACAGGTTTGCTGGGCATCCTGCCTCTCAGAGCTTCAAACCACACGGTTGTAGCTTTCGCGAAGTAAGTCGGAGAGGAGTTGACAATCGTGGCGAGTGAATCAGAGGCAACCGTGATTTACCTGCAGTCCCATCCATTGTGGACGGCAGCGCAGCGCCGAGAGCGTCAGCTCCAAGATGCCATGCGTCGGCATCCCGCCTATATCGCCAGGCAGCGCGCTGCCGCAGCGGGCGGACCCGTCCCCACCGCTCGGCGCACCTTCGGCCGTTACTCGACCGCGGACGCGCCCGCATGACGCCCTCAAACGAACTTCGGGTTTGTCGGCGATAAACCTGACCGCAAATCGTGGAGCGCACATTCCGTCCGCGCTCTTTCTTTGCTGAGAATTTCTCAGGCGCAACCCTCCTATTCTGGAACGAGCCACTAGCAGGGAGCGCCATGTCGCAAACACCGGCCCCGACGACCCGCTGGTAACGGAATCCGGGACGGACTCGGCGGGATCGTCGACGGTATGGGGCGGGCGGCGACGAGCGCGGCCGACTCGGTGGGCCGCAAGATCAACGAATGACGCCAAAAACCCGAATAACGGTCGGCTAACGGGGCGGACGGGAGTCGACGGCAGCGGGTTCACCGATCCATGCGGCGAAAACGGGCACACCGGCCCACGGATCTCGCCTGCCGCGGGCAGGCCTACTACCGACGACAGCGACCACCGCGTAGGGGTGACCGAATCGCAGAGTGGCCGTGCGGCTCAGCCCTGTCGGCATCATCGCACTGCGTAGTGCGACGGCTGTGACCGCCGCCGCTTCGAAACCCCACCGGTTGTAGCGGGCGACCGCCGACTGGCGGGCCTGGATATCGGGTGCCGCCCGCAAGGCTACTGCCAGCGCTTGTCTCACCGCGCCGAACCCGAGTTCGGGATCTGCCGTCAGCTCATGGTTCGACGACGCCTGCCACGCCGGCAACACCACGCGCACCCGGTCTCCGTCCCCTCGGCGGTCCTCGGTAATCGTCCAGAACTGATCATCACCCAGCGGGAGGTCGGAGAGTTCCCGCCGCGCGACGGTCGAACCGGTGGCTTCTCGCCACGCGATGTCATGGGCGGCCGAAAGGACTGCCTCCGGCGGGGCGTCTTCGCGGGCGATCACCGACGTCACCTGCAGCGAATCGCCGCCGACGGCGGTGTGGACGGCCAACGTTCCCAACCCCGCGACGTCGGCGAGATACCCTTCGGTACCGCGGAGTGCCTCGGTGACTCGGGTGCTCCAGGGCGACCTCAAATCGGCGGCGCCAGTGGTGTCGTAGGGCCGCAGCCAGGCAATGCGGGTGGCCAGAGCACTGGCCAGCACCGCCGTCATTCCGGCGCAGTCGACCGGGAACCGATCGATCAGTCCATCGGTGTGATCGCGTGCCCACGCATCAGCCTGCGCCTGGGTGGGCACCGGCCCCGTTTCCACGGCAGCAGGGAGATCGCCGGGCCACTTTGACACCCCCCACACGGCCAGGGCACTGCGGATGACCTCAGGCGGATCACCAAGCAACTCGTCGAGTGCGCGTCGCGCACGCTTGACGTCGACGCCCAGGACTTTCTCGAGATCGTCGCGGACCGAGCCCCTGGCCAGAGGCGCCGCCAGAGCCAACAGCAGCCAAGCACCCAACGGTGAGGACACCGAGTGCCGACCGGCGTGCAGGCGACCAAAACGTTGTGCGTATCGCGTGATCAGCGGCCCAGGGGCGACGCTCATCCCCGAACTGTAGTGGCTACCAGACCCGGACGTAGTCGACGAGCATCTGAGCGGGATAGCTTCCCCGTCCGGGATCGCCGCCACCGGATCCGGCGACCGCGAGATTGAGGATCGGGAAGACCTGGTAGCCGGGGTCGTTGAAGGGCCAGTCCGCCAATGAGTTCGCGGCAACGGTGAAGTACGGTTGCGCGCCGTCGGTGTAGTCCTGCCAGAAGCGCATCCCGGCGTCGTCCCACTGCACTCGCCAGGTGTGCCACGCGCTGTCCAAGGCGATGTTGTGGGTCTTCCACTCCGATCCGTTGGCTTTCGCGTGGACCGTGGTCGCCGAGGGCCAGCTGCCGTTGCCATACCACTCGACGACGTCAATTTCGCCCTGAGCGTCGCTGGACAACCAGAACGCCGGCCATGCCCCGGGGGTCAGGCAGTCGAACTTGATCCGGGCCTCCCAGGTATGGCCGATGCCGCCCTGCCAGGGGCTAAAAACCTTGCCGCCGTAGTAGGTCGGGCCATCCTTGGCGGCACGGATGACGAGGTTGGAGTTGCCGTCGATGAAGACGTTCTGCCGGTCGTCACGGTACTGGCCGACGTGTTCCGGCAGTTCCCAGTAAGTCGGGTCCTTGATCGTCTCGCGGGCTTTCGACACCGTCCACTTGGCCGGATCCGGAGCCGAACCCGCGGGCCCGTCGAATTCGTCGTGGAAGATGTACGGACCCGCGGCACCGCTGGGAGCCACCGGCGCAGGCGGTCGGGGAGAGGGCGAGGCAAGGGCCTTCGGCAGGGGGGCCGCGCCGAGGGCTGCGGCGCCGGTCATCAGGCCCGCCATCATGAGCACGCGGCGACGATCCATTTCGGGCATCAGCAAGGCACCCTAGCAGCCGGGGAGAAACAGGCGGAAATCCGCGAGCGCCTAGCCGGCCGCCGGCGGCCGGGTCATGAAGGTCAACCGGTGCCCGTATGCAGGGTTTTTGCGGCCGTTGCCGGCATTGAAGAACTGTCCGAACGGCGGTGCCACCGGGGTGTTACCAACCACGGCGCCTTCCGCCTCGCCCGGAATCGCGGTGGTGTTGCTGAGCGCAGTCGCGCCCGAACCCGTCGCGGCGTTCACCGAAGAAGTCCAGCTTGCCGGCACCGACAGTCCACTGAGCGGCACTGCTCGACCCAATCCCGCGGTGACGCTGCTGACTTTCGTCCCGACGCCGGCCGCAGATGCTCCCGCGGCTTGTGCGGCGCCTTCGACCGCCTTGGCGGCGGGGGCCAGGCTGTTGGCCAACGCAGTCATGGCTGAGGAGCCGTTGCTGACCTGCCCGAAGGCCTGCCCTGCCTGGAACTCCGAGGCGATGGCCGAGACGTAGGGCGAGAGGTACTTGCTGTACAGCGGAACGATGTCATCAAGGGGAGTGTTCGCGATCAGCCACTTGTCAATCGTCGCGCCGTTCAGTGACATCGACAGCGTCTTGAGGACGTCGGCCAGTCTGCTACTCAGCGGCGCTGCGGCGTTCATGATGTCGGTGTATCCGTTGGTGTACAGATCTTTGAATGCCGTAACGGCCTGGTCAGCAGCCGTATATGGGTCGGCCACATCGGTCGGCTCAGGTAATTCGCTCAGCTGAGCGGCTGCTGCCGAGCTGCCCGCATAGCCGTACATCGCCGCGGCGTCCTGAGCCCAGAACTCCGCGTACAGTGCCTCGGTTGCGGCAATCGCCGGGGTGTTCTGACCCAAGAAGTTGGTCGCCACCAATGCCGCCAGCAGTGCGCGGTTTGCGGCG
This sequence comes from Mycobacterium sp. ML4, assembly GCF_054515735.1. Lineage (NCBI taxonomy): Bacteria > Bacillati > Actinomycetota > Actinomycetes > Mycobacteriales > Mycobacteriaceae > Mycobacterium > Mycobacterium sp. ML4. The sequence continues at coordinate 31,005 of NZ_JBTNSY010000025.1, read as the reverse complement.
ATCACGGGCGGCGGAACTGAGGCCGCAAAGGCCGTTTCGTGGGCAGCAGCGGCCGCGAAGGCCTGGCCCGCGACATGCTCGGCCTCCGCGGCACTGCTGTCCAGGAAGGCGACGAAGGGAGTCGCCGCTGCGAGCATCGACGCCGACGCCGGTCCCAGCCACGGACCACTGGTCAGCTCGGTGATCACCAACCGATGTCCCGACGCTGCGGCCTGCAGGTCAGCCGCCAGCCCACTCCATGCCGCGGCCGCAGCCAGCATCGGACCCGGCCCCGGGCCGGTGTATATACGACCCGAATTGATCTCGGGCGGCAACGCACCATAATCGACCATTGGTTGTGCCGAGGTGTGGTGGCCGTTACCCGGCGGCCGGCGGCTTGGCCATGACCGAGGGCTTGAACCCGTAGGTCGGCTGATTCCGTCCATAGCCGCCGTTGACGAACTGCCCGAACGGCGGGGCCATCGGGAAACTGTTGGCGCCCTCAGCGGCCGCCGGGATTGCGCTCGCTATTCCCGGATTGCTGGTGGCATGCCACGGCACCCAGTTCGCCGGCACCGACAAGCCGCCGATCGGTAGCGCCTTGCCCAGACCCGCGGCTACGCCTCCGAGGTTGCTCGCGGCGCCTGCCGCCGCCTGCCCGGCACTGGCCGCGGCCGCCCCCGCCGCGGATGCTGCGCCTTCGGCCGCCTTGGCCGCTGAGGCCGCCGGCTTCGCGAAGTTCGCCATGGCGGTCAGACCGTTGCTGACCTGGCCGAACGACTGCGTCGACTGGATCGTGGCCGCCAGGGAGTTGACGTAGGGCGAGAGGTACTTGCTGTACAGCGCAACCACGTCGTCAAGGGGAGTGTTGGCCACCAGCCACTGGTCTATCGCCGTGCCGTTGAGGGGCGTCGACAAGGTCTTGAGCACATCGGCCACCCGGGAAGTCAGCGGATTGGTCATGAGGCTGCTGTAAGTGCTGTTGAACTGGGATTTGAGGACCGCCATGGCCTGGTCGGCTACTCCCAGAGGGTCAACAACCTCCGCCGGCGGGGGCAGCTCCGCCAACCTGGTCGCCGCCGCCGCACTGCCCGCATAGCTGTACATCGCCCCCGAATCCTGCGCCCAGAATTCGGCGTACTGGGCCTCGAGGGTCGCGATCGCCGAACTGTTCTGGCCGAGCAGGTTGGCCGCAATCAACTCTTGCAGCAACGCACGGTTAGCCGCGATCAACGGGGGCGGAACGGTCGCCGCGAACGCCGTTTCGTAGGCATTCACAGCGGCGGTCGCCTGGGTTGCCGCCTCCGCTGCCTGTTCGGCACTATTGTCCAGCCAGTTGAGGAAAGGACTCACGCTGGACGCCAACGACGCCGCCGCTGGCCCGAGCCAGGGACCGCTGGTCAGCGCCGTGATCACCGCGCGATGACCCGTCGCGGCGGCTTGCAGATCAGCCTCCAGCCCACTCCATCCCGATGCAGCGGCCAGCCATGAGCCCGGCCCTGGCCCCGCGTACAAGAGCCCGGAGTTGATCTCGGGCGGCAACAGGCCGTAGTCAACCATTCTCTGTTATTCCCTTAGTCTCTGGTGACCGTGACCGATCAGATCGAAGCCGCGTTAGCAGCTTCAGTCGCCGCGTATGAACCCGCGCTCGTGCCGAGCGTCGCAGCCAGTGCCGCCTGAATCTGGGCGGCGCGCGCCTGCAATTCCTGGAACCTCGCAGCGTGGGTGGCGAATTGCGCCGCTGTCAGTATCGACACGTCATCAGCCGCCGCCGGGACGACGCCGGTCGTGGGCGCGGCGGCAGCCGCATTGCCGACGTTCAACGCCGCGCCCAGCGACTGGAGGTTGCTCGCTGCGGCTGCCAGGTGTTCTGGATAAGTGCGTACAAAAGACATAGTTTCCTCCCCGGAAGCTGTGGGAACGGGTTGTCCCGCTCAGCGTGCTGCCGTTATCTCAGTACGGTATTGACCGCGTCGCGACCGGTTCAATATGGCAAATCCCGCCGAATGGTCTCTGATCTTGCTGTTTATCCAACATTCACCTTGATTTTTAGTCACAAGATCTTCATAGAAACTGCGCAGCATCCTTGCAGCTGGTGGCCGCATAATCCGCACGCCTACCAAACGCCGCCTCGGGTAGCAGTACGGGGAGAGACACCGGACGCGCCCGCATACTCGCGCAGACCTTCGCGACGAACCGAAATAGATTGTCTCCATGTATCTTTGATGTTCACGCAGCAGGTGGCGGTGCCGTCTCGCCGGTGCACCCGCTTGCTGTGGAACCGACGTCTGCGAGCTTTGCAACGGCCGGCGTTTTCCACAGGTGCCGACGACCGCCGAACATGCGCAACGGAAGCCGGTAGTCTTACCCGACGAGCGAGCGTCGCTGAATAGAAACAGACCGGCAAAACATATGAATACCGATGTCTGACATAAAAACTCAAGGTGATCATATCTGTCTGATCGGTGTTCCCGGCGCGCCGAAGGCAGCCCTCCCTTTATTTCAGCCTGATTTTTATAGTGATGCGGGCGCCCCGGGGACTGGGCGAACGGAACGCGCCTGGATTTCTTGGCCGATGCGTGGCTGTCGTGTGACCGTACCGCGACGGCGGCCAAGCACGCTCTTGTACATGACGGTGCTGGTCGGCCTCGCGCTGGTGACGGCCCTGTGCACCGGGTACTTCTTCGGGCGGCGCACCGGCACCAAATACCCGACGTGGCACAAGCGGACCAGCAGACTGGCTCTGGGCAGGCTTACCGCCAGTCTGGTCGCGCTGGTAGTCGCCCGCAGAATGCAACGAATCCTGTTCGCGCAACGTGGGTTTACCGCGGTCGCCGGCCGCTGCGGGCAATTGCCGGCGCCACGGCGCCTACCCCGACGCAACAGAGGCCGTTAGCCGGCGGCTACAGCTTGCCGGCCACGAAGTCGGCGGCCTGACTCGCCATGCCGGCCTGCACGTAGGCATTGGCCAGGTGCTGCGGCCAGTTGTCCTTCCAGGTGTTGGGGTCGGCGGGGTTGCACACCGGGTCCGCTCCGTGGCAAAGCTCGATGGTGCGGTCGCCGTAGAGCGGGCTGAAATTCGTGATGGGCCCGACCCACTGACTTCCGTTGCCGAACAGGGCGACCGCCGCGATGTGCTGATCGGCGCCTTCAGGAAGTGGGCTGTCGAATCCGAATGCTGACATGGGAACCGCGAGCACCACGTCGGTTACCGCGGCGCCCAGCGAGTAACCGCCCAGCACCAGCCGCGTGCCGGGACAGCTGTTGATCATGTACTGGATGTGCCGGCTCATGTCGTTGGCGCCGATGTCGATCTCGGAGTCGGCGGGATACTTCACCGCATAAGTGCCCATGCTCCGCCCGCCGATTCTGGAACTGAGCGAGTTGATGAACGCGTTGCCGAGGACGCCCGGCCCCGCCGATTCAAGACGCCCACGGGCGAAGACGACCTCAACCTGTGGGCAGTTGGCGGCGGCCGCCCATCCGGGAGCCCCGGGTGTTCCGGGCGACAGCACCACACCGGGGAAGAGCACCGCGGCTGCCGCCGCGATCCGGGTAACTAGTCGGCGCACAACACATGATGGTAGCGAGTCATGTTGCCGCGGTGTGCCGCTTAACGAGTTTGTTTCACCGGCCCTGATGCCACTGGCCTTTTGCGCTGCCGTGGACATACTTACCTGATGGGCGATGACGAGACGACGGACGTGGAGTTTCTTCGCGAAACGGGTCGAATTGCCATGGCGCACAGGGGTTTCACGTCTTTCAAATTCCCGATGAACAGTATGGCCGCCTTCGGTGAGGCGGTGAAACTGGGTTTCCGGTACATCGAGACCGACGTGCGCGCGACCCGCGACGGCGTCGCAGTGATACTGCACGACCGCCGCCTCGGGCCGGACTGCGGGGTACGCGGCGCAGTCGACGAGCTGGATTGGCAGGTGGCCCGAACGGCAGATCTCGGTGCGGGGGAGTCGATCCCGACTCTGGAGGATCTGCTGACGACGCACCCCGACATCCGAGTCAACATTGACATCAAGGTGGCATCAGCGGTCGAACCCACCGTCGAAGTTATCGAGCGGACGAACGCCCACGACCGGGTGTTGGTGACGTCATTCTCCGAACGCCGCCGACGGCGTGCGTTGGGTCTGTTGTCCAAGCGGGTCGCCAGCGCGGCCGGGACGGGAGCCTTCCTGGCGGTTCTGGCGGCGAAGACGTCCCGCAATGACGCGTACGCCTGGCGACTCATGCGCGACAGCGATTGCCTGCAGCTTCCGTCACGATTGGGGACCGTGCCCGTGATCACACCCGCACTGGTGCGGACGGCCCACGAGATGGGCCGTCAGGTGCATGCCTGGACAGTCGATGACCCAGCAGAGATGGAAGCACTTTTCGACATCGGCGTGGACGGCATCATCACCGACCGCGCTGACCTGCTACGCGAGGTGCTGGTGGCGCGCGGCCAGTGGTGGCAGCACTGATAGCAAACACGAGGCAGACCAACACCCAGACCATCGTTCTTCGCTGCGCATTGAGAGTCGAGCGTTTTCGCGCGCTGAGTCTGCGAGCCTGGTCCTCACCGAGCACATGCACGTTCCGCGGTATCGAAAGCATTGCTGCACAGCTAACGCGCCTGATACGCAACCCGCCTGTCAGCAAACGGCTCAGGGATTCCAGGATTTGCCACAGGTGCCGGTGGGAGGTCGTCGTAGCCGCTTGGCGAGAGTACGAATCTTGCTAACATCGCGCGATGCCCGAATCGGCTCCGCCCCGCGGTCTGCGTTCCCTGTCACGACGCACCTTGTTCTCGTACGCCCTCGCGCCAGTGTTCTTCGGGGCGCTGGCATCCACCGTCGAGCCACCCAGAGCATCGGCCGGCAGCGGCCAGTTGATCGATTTCGCCTTGCACACGATCCCGCCGGAAGAGATCAAAGCGGCCGGCTACGACGGCGTGGTGAACTATGTGTCCGAGTCACGGCCGGGCATGAACTTCGAGGCCAAGCCGATCACCCGCCAGTACGCCGACGCGTTGCGCGCTGCGGGGTTGCACATCGTCAGCAACTTCCAGTACGGCAAGCCCGGCGGATCCGCGCCGTCGGATTTCACCCGCGGCTACGACGGCGGCGTGGCGGATGCCCAGACAGCGCTGGCCCTGCACAACGCGGCGGGGGGAGGGGCCTCGGCGCCGATCTTCTTCAGCGTGGACGACAACATCGATCAGGGCACCTGGAATAGTCTTGCCCTGCCGTGGTTTCGGGGAATCAACTCGGTGCTCGGCGTGGGACGCACCGGCGTCTACGGGCATTCCCGTGCGTGCGCGTGGGCGATCAGCGACAACGTTATCGGGCGCTCGACCACGCCCGGTTACCGGTGGGCGTGGCAGACGAGGTCCTGGTCCAACGGAGAACGCGAATCGGCCGCCGTGCTCTACCAGGGCGTGGTCAATGGTCCGCTGCTCGCCGGGACGCAGATTGACATCGACGACATCCTCGCCGCGGATTACGGGCAATGGGATCTCGCTCGATAACGGCACTGGTCGGCTTGCTCGGCGTCGTCGCCGTCTCGGCGTGTACTCCGGCAACTCCGTCGACCATGGCATCGCCGCAGTCGCAGGTGAGTATCAGCGTCACGTTCGCCAGTACGGCACCGGCACTGCCCAGCATCACGTCGACGACGGTGAGCCGCACGGGTGTTTACGGTGATCCCGCTGCGGCCGCCCAGTACTGGCAGCAACAGTCACTCGAAGACAACTGCGGCCTGTTGTCGGTGGCCGACGTGGTCGGGCAGATCACCGGTCACGCACCGACCGAGCAGCAGATGATCGCACTGGCGGTCAACACACCCTCGGGGACCAACCCCGGTCCGATATACGCGCCGGTGAACGACCCGAGCCACGCCAACGGCACCGGCGGCATCGAAATGGCGGACGAGGTGGTGCTGCTCGCGCACTACGGCATCCAGTCGGCGATGATTGACGCCGCGACACATCCCGGTCAGACCGGGATGCCCGCGCTCGAGCGGTATCTCACCGACAACCGCAAGATCATCGCGTGGGTCAATTCCGCGGTCATCTGGAACACCGGCGACCAGCGCACCGCGGCCGATCACTTCCTGGTGGTCACCGGCATCGATACCAACGCCGAAGTGGTCCACCTCAACGACCCGGCCGCCGAACATGCTGATGAGCAGGTGTCGATCAGCACCTTCACCACGGCCTGGCAGACCGGGGGCGACTCCATCGTTGTCACCGCTGCGGCTTGAAGTGACGAACACCCCGCGAGCGCCTGGCTCGCGGGGTGCCGTCAGACGGACGCGGACTATTTCAGGTCGAACCGGTCATTGTTCATCACCTTGACCCAGGCAGCGACGAAGTCCTCCACGAACTTCCCGTGGTTGTCATCCTGGGCGTACACCTCGGCCAGCGCGCGCAACACTGAATTCGAGCCGAACACAAGGTCGTTCGCCGTCGCGGTCCACTTGAGTTCGCCGGTTGCCCGGTCGTGGCCCTCGTAGACGTTCTCGCCGGTCTTCGACGCTTTCCACTCGGTGCCCATGTCGAGCAGGTTGACGAAGAAGTCGTTCGTCAGCTTGCCGATCTGTTTGGTGAACACGCCGTGCTTGCTGCCGCCGTGGTTGGCACCCAGGGCCCGCAGCCCACCGATCAGTACCGTCAGCTCCGGCCCGGTGACGCCCAGCATGTAGGCCCGGTCCAGCAACAGTTGCTCGAGCGGAGCCTTCTCGCCGGGACGGACGTAGTTGCGGAAACCGTCGGCACGGGGTTCGAGCACCGCGAACGACTCCACATCGGTGTCTTCCTGGGTGGCGTCGGTACGGCCCGGCGCGAAGTGCACCGAAATCTCATACCCCGCGTCCTTGGCCGCCTTCTCCACCCCCGCGGAACCGGCCAGCACGATCAGGTCAGCCAGCGAGACCTTCTTGCCGCCGGACGCGGAGCCGTTGAAGTCCTGCTGGATCTCGGTAAGTACCGGCAACACCTTGTCCAGCTCGGAGGGCTCGTTGACCTCCCAGCTCTTCTGCGGTTCGAGGCGTATCCGTGCCCCGTTGGCTCCGCCGCGCTTGTCGGTCTTGCGGAAACTGCCCGCCGAAGACCAGGCCACTTTCACCAGTTGCGGAATCGACAGGCCCGACGCGAGCACCTTGGCCTTCAGGGCGGCGATGTCACTTTCGTCGACCAGCTCGTGATCGACCGCCGGCACCGGATCCTGCCAGAGTTGCGGCTCGGGAATCCACGGCCCGAGGTAGCGGCTGATCGGTCCCATGTCGCGGTGCAATAGCTTGTACCAGGCCTTGGCGAACGCCTCGGACAGCTCCTCCGGGTTTTCCAGCCAGCGCTGGGTGATCTGCCGGTAGATCGGGTCCTCGCGCAGCGACAGGTCGGTGACCAGCATGGTCGGGTTGCGGCCCGGCCCCCCGAAGGGGTCGGGAATAGTGCCGGCGCCGGCACCGTCCTTGGCGGTGAACTGCCATGCCCCGCCGGGACTCTTGGTCAGCTCCCACTCGTAGCCGTAGAGAGTCTCCAGGTAGGTGTTGTCCCACTTCGTCGGGGTGGGCGTCCACACTACTTCCAGGCCAGAGGTGATGGCGTCTTTGCCGCTGCCGGTGCCATACGTGCTCTTCCAACCCAACCCCTGCTGCTCGATCGGGGCGGCCTCCGGCTCCGGGCCGACCGGATCTGCGCTGGCGCCGTGGGTCTTACCGAAGCTGTGACCACCCACGATGAGTGCCGCGGTCTCCTCGTCGTTCATGGCCATCCGCCCGAACGTCTCCCGGATATCACGCGCCGCGGCGACCGGATCCGGCTTGCCCTCGGGGCCTTCCGGGTTGACATAGATCAGGCCCATGGTGGTCGCGCCATAGGGCTGCGCGAGTTCTCGCTCGCCGGAGTACCGCTTGTCGGTGCCCAACCATTCGTCCTCCTCGCCAAAGAGGATTTCTTCCGGTTCCCAGACGTCGGCACGGCCGAAGGCGAAACCGAAGGTTTGGAAGCCCATGTCTTCCAGGGCAACGTTTCCGGCGAAGACCAGCAGGTCTGCCCAGGAGATCTTGTTGCCGTGCTTCTTCTTGACCGGCCACAGCAGCCTGCGCGCCTTGTCCAGGCTGGCGTTGTCCGGCCAACTGTTCAGCGGGGCGAACCGCTGCATGCCCTGGCCGGCACCGCCGCGACCGTCGAAGATGCGGTAGGTACCGGCCGCATGCCAGCTCATCCGGATGAAGAAGCCGCCGTAGTGCCCGTAATCGGCCGGCCACCAGTCCTGAGACGTGGTCATGACCGAGACGAGGTCGGCCTTGAGTTGCTCGACGTCGAGCTTGGCGAACTCTGCGGCGTAGTCGAAGTCTTCGCCGAGGGGACTGGCCTGCGGTGAGTGCGTATGCAGCCTCGACACGTCAACCTGGTTGGGCCACCAGTCCTGATTGGTACGCGGAGCATGCGATTTGGGTGTCGGCGACGGGATTGCCGGGTTCTCGCTCTCGCTCGTGCTCGCCGAGTCGTTGGCGTGAGGAGGTCGGCTGTCGGATGTATCGGATGACACTGCATTCCTTCCGGGGTTATCTGAAACGGGCTGTGATCACGGTTGCGATCAGGAATCAGTACTCGAGCAGTCGGGGCAGAAGCCCCAATAGATGACCTCGGCCTCATCGAGGACGAAGCCATCCAAAACGTTGTCGTCGTCCGACGGGGTCAGACACGGCGTATCTCCGACGGCACAATCGACATCGGCGATTACCCCGCAGGATCTGCACACGACGTGGTGATGGTTGTCGCCGACGCGCGATTCGTAACGCGCCACCAGCCCCGAGGGTTGTATCCGGCGTATCAGGCCGGCCCCGGTCAGTGCGTTGAGCACGTCATAGACGGCCTGCCGGGATACTTCCGGCAGGACGACGCGTACGGCCGAGAAGATCGTGTCGGTGTCGGTGTGTGGATGAGCATGGACAGCCTCCATCACTGCAATTCGTGGCCGCGTTACCCGCAAATTGGCCATTCGCAACTGTTCGGCGTGGTCCGAGGACACATGCTCATACTCCGCACTTATCTGGAGTCAGTCAAGACTTTGCGCAAAGCCAGGGTGCATACTCGCCTAGGAGTTTTCCACGGCGTAGTCACCACTCAGGTAACCGCCCAACCGCTCGGGGTTCAATGGCTACCCAGCACCTTCATTGGACGCCGTCCGGCGTACGAATGCGTCTGCACCGGGTTCGCGACGGTGAGGCCAATTGGCTATTCCTCCCAGGCGGTCCGGGGATCGGCTCGGAGCGCTTGCGCGAACTCGTCGACGCGGTCGCGGTCTCGGGATGCTCGTGGCTGGTCGAGCGCCCCCGCGACGGATCCAACGCCAACGCTCCGGGCGCGCCGGCCAATCCCTGCAGCCTGTGGGATCGTCAATATCGATTCGCCTGGTGGCCAACCACATTGCCCACCCTTGTCGTCAGCGGCTCAGCGACCGGATCGTCACGCAGTCGTTGTGGCGGCGCTTTCGCGGGCGAGAACGCGATTTGGCGTGTCATCTCCGACGCTGGTCACTTTCCCTGGATTGAGCAACCCGACGTGGTGCGCGAGGTTTTCGCCGAACTCGAGCAGCGGATCGGACTCACTGCGTGACCGAGCGCTTGAGGGCCGCCAGCGAAGCCCTCAGATACTCTTCGGGAAAAGGTGGCATCCCACCGATCTGGTCTCGGAACTCTTGAGGCGTGGCCGTCCAGTCATAGGTCAGCGTGACATCCGTCCGGTCGCCGTGTGGGACGAGGTCGTAGCGCCAGAACCAACCGCCGAGGGCATGGTTGCCGGCCTCGTCGAGTCGCCCGGTCATCCACGCGATCACCCGGTCCGGCTCGAATTCGGTGACCAGATTGTGCGTTACATAGTCACCGCCGGCCGCGTCGAGATGCATGTTCATTGCGAAGATCTGGCCGATACCGGTGATCGGATCGACGGCCACCGCGTCGCGCACCCAGTCTCCGGGCTCGGTGTCGCGGTGGCGGGCCGGATCGGCCAGCACGGCGAAGATCGCCGCCGGGGAAGCCGGGATGGTGCGGGTGACGATGAGGCATTCGCTGCTCATCGGTCCTCTTCGGTTCCGTACGCACGCGCAATGTCCGGCGAGGCCGGCCACCCGGAATAGGTGGGCCGCGACGGCCATCCCGGCGGCGAATCCAGCCACTCCTCCTGACGGCCCCAGGGCAGGATGTCGATCAGCGCAAACGAGTGGCTGAGCTGCTCGGTGCCTCGCCCCGTGGTGTGCCAGGTGCGGTAGACGGTGTCGCCGTCGCGCAGGAACACGTTCACCGCGAAGCCGCCGCCGGGTGGTGCGTCCATGTCGGTGCCGAAAGCGCTGTCCGACGCCGAGTACCAGGGCATCTGATTGCCGACTTTGCGCCGGTATGCGAGCGCTTCGCCGATGGGTCCGTTGGTCACGATGACGAAACGGGCGTCGTAATTGTCGAGAAACTCCAGCCGGGTGAATTGCGAGGTGAACCCGGTGCACCCAGCGCACTGCCACTCTTCACCCGGAAACCACATGTGGTGGTAAACGATGAGCTGCGCGCGGCCGTCGAAGACATCCGCCAGACGTACCGGCCCGTGGGCACCGACCAGGGTGTATTCGGGCAACTGCACCATCGGCAGCCGGCGACGCTGGGCGGCGATCGCGTCCAGTTCCCGCGTGGCGGCCTTCTCACGTATGCGCAGTTCATCGAGCTGCGCCCGCCAGGTCTCCAGATCGACGATGGGCGGCTTGGCATTGAGCATGGACTCCACCTTCCCTCCTGAGGTATTCAATGCGAAGGTATGACCGGCCACACGTTCAAAAGTCATCGTCGCGGCGGTGTGACGCAAACGGTGTTTTCGCCGGGGATCGGCGGGGAACTAGCTATCCGCCGGCGTAGGGCATGCCGGACTCCTCACGGAGCTCAGGCGCCAGAAAGGCATACTCGCGTGTCTCAGCGATTGAACCCGCACTTTGCCGATGTGCAGGCTCACTACGACCTGTCCGACGACTTTTTCCGCCTGTTTCTGGATCCGACTCAGACCTACAGCTGCGCCTATTTCGAGCGCGACGACATGACGCTGGAAGAGGCCCAGATCGCCAAGATCGACCTGTCCCTGGGCAAGCTGGGCCTGCAGCCCGGCATGACGCTGCTCGACGTCGGGTGCGGGTGGGGTGCCACCATGCGCCGCGCCATCGAAAAGTACGACGTCAACGTCATCGGCCTGACCCTGTCCAAGAACCAAGCCGCCCACGTCCAAAGGACGTTCGACGAAATGGACACCACCCGCGACCGCCGGGTGCTGCTGCAGGGCTGGGAGCAATTCAACGAGCCGGTCGACCGCATTGTCTCCATCGGCGCGTTTGAGCACTTCGGTCACGATCGCTATCAGGATTTCTTCTCGCTGGCCCACGAGCTTTTGCCGGCGGACGGCGTGATGCTGTTGCATACCATCTGCGGACTGACCCGAGAACAGCTCCGCGAAACCGGGCTGCCTATCTCCATGAACATCATCCGGTTCGCCAAATTCATTGTCACCGAGATCTTTCCGGGTGGCCGGTTACCGGACACCGACATCGTCGCCGAGTGCTCGCAGAAGGCGGGTTTTCGGCTCACCAGACGTCAGTCGCTGCAGCAGCATTACGCCAAGACTCTTGATCTGTGGGCAGCGGCCTTGTCGGCACGGCGCGACGAAGCCATCGCCGTACAGTCCGAAGAGGTGTACGAGCGCTACATGAAATACCTGACCGGTTGCGCGGACCATTTCCGCATCGGCTATATCGACGTCAATCAGTTCACCCTGGAAAAATAACTTCGCCGGGTTCGCGGTACGCAATTCGTCCCGCGTTTGGGAATGCTCGCTGCGGTGTATAGATAACTACGTCTCACACTCAGAAAGGCAAGATGATGAAACCCCTCGCATCAGCCGTGCTCGTCATTGCCGCGCTCATCTTCAGCGGATGTTCGGCTTCGAAAGTCATCAATACCGGCGGCGACACCAAGTGCAAGGACTTCACGACGCAGGACGAGAAGAAGCAGAGCGAGGAAGTCAGCAAGATGCTCAAGGATAAGAGCGGCGCTGAGCCGAGCTCACTGGAGATCTCCGCAACCAGGCTTTCGGCGCAGACGTACTGCCAGACCGTGGGCAAGCCGGACAGCAAGATCTCCGAGGCGCCGCACGGCTGATCCGAATGGCCTTACGGGCAGCCGGACGACTGTCCAGAAGGACCTCGCCGCTTGTCGCCCCAGCAAGGCCGCCGACCGTGCGACGACGTCGCTCGCGGGCCCGATAGGTTCAGCTGATGGGTGATGACGAGGTCGGCGGAACCGAGCATCTGTTCGCACTCGCCGAGCAGGTGAGAGGCTTCATGCCCCGGGATGAAGGGCGCGCGTTGTATGACGCGGCCATGCGTTATCTCGACGGCGGCATCGGCGTGGAGATCGGCACCTACTGCGGCAAGTCGGCCCTGCTGCTCGGCGCTGCGGCCCGACAACGCGGAAGCGTGCTCTACACAATCGACCATCATCACGGGTCAGAGGAGCACCAGGCCGGCTGGGAGTTTCACGACACGTCGTTGGTTGACGAGGTCACCGGGCTCTTCGACACCCTGCCGACCTTTCGCCGAACGCTGGATGCCGCGCAACTCGATGACCACGTGGTCGCCATCGTGGGCAAATCTCCCGTCGTCGCCAGCGGATGGCGTTCACCCCTGCAGTTTCTGTTCATCGACGGCGGTCACACCGAGGCGGCGGCTGCGCGCGACTTCGAGGGCTGGGCCAAATGGGTGGTCCCCGGCGGTGGGCTGGTCATCCACGACGTGTTCCCCGACCCTAACGACGGGGGTCGTGCTCCCTACCAAATATACTGTCGCGCAATCGATTCCGGTCAGTTCGGCGAGGTCGGTGCGACGGGGTCGCTGCGGGTGCTGCAACGCACCGGCGGGCAGGCAGGACAAGCGGTCGAGACTACCGGCCGGGGCCGGCCGTAACGCATTCGCAGTCAAAGTCGGTCCGCAGGCCGACCGGCAGCGTGTGTCCCCGGAAGATGCCACTGCCCGGCGTGTTGCCGGACAACGCGTCGGCCGCCAAGATCATCGCCGCCCCCGTCCAGGTGGTGCGCTCCTCTGGCCAGCGCTTCCCGTCGGCGAACACCAAACCCGTCCAATAGGACCCGTCGCCGTCACGCAGATGCTGCATCGCGCCGAATTGCCGGTACGCTGCCGACCGGTGGCCGATGGCGTCCAGGGCCATCACCAGTTCACAGGTCTCCGCACCGGTGACCCAGGGGCGGTCCACAACACAGCGAATCCCAAGATCGCCCACCACGAAATCGTTCCAGCGCTGCCGGATTCGGGCCGCGGCCGCCGGACCCCGCAACGCGCTACCGAGGATCGGGTAATACCAATCCATCGAGTAGCGGTCTTTCTCGGTGAACGCTTCGGGATGTGCGACGATCGCGTGTCCCAACCGGCCCAGGGCGAGTTCCCATTCGGGTTGCGGTTCCCCGATCAGCGCGGCAAGCGCCAGCGCGCAGCGGATGCTATGGAAGATGCTGGCACATCCGGTCAGTAGGGCTTCCGGCAGCGGGCCGGCTTCACTTCGGGCCCAGGATATTTCGCCGTAACCGACCTGCAAGTCGATGACGAAGTCGATCGCCTTGTGCACAACCGGCCACATCAGGTCTGCGAAGTCTTTGTCACCGGTGACCAGCACATGGTGCCACACGCCGGTCGCGATGTAAGCGCAGAAGTTGCTGTCGCTGTTGGCATCTTCGACGATGCCGGACCGGATCTGGATGGGCCAGGAGCCGTCCGGCCGCTGCATGCGGCGACACCAGTCGAAAGCCGCCCGCGCAGGTTCGAGCAGACCGGCAGCAGTGAGCGCCATGGCGTTCTCCACGTGATCCCACGGGTCGGTGTGACCCCCCGAAAACCAGGGAATGGCTCCCGTCGGCTCCTGCGCCGCCGCGATGGAAAGCGCGGTCTGTCGGCACTGCTCCGGAGTCAGAATATTGGCCACGAACGGCGGATTGCTATCCCGATGCAACGGCATACCTCTGAGCCCGCAGACTTTGCACCCGACGAGGCTTGGTGAAGTACATGGCGACGCTCTTGCCCACCAGTGGATTGAGCACCGATTCGGTCAGTTGCGTGATCTTGGGCCGCCGCATCAGATCCCACACCAGCAGCTTGTGATAAGCCGCCACGGCGGGATGGTCGTCGTTGGACGGCCCGACGGCGCACTTGAGCCACCAGAACGGCGAGTGCAGCGCGTGTGCGTGATGGGTGTGCGTCAATTGCATTCCACGGCCGGCGATCTTGGCGCGCAGCGCACTGGCTCGGTAAACCCGTACATGTCCGCCCTCGTTGCTGTGATACTCCTCGGACAGCAGCCAGCACACCCGCTCGGGCAGCCACCGCGGTACGCTGACGGCCAGGGTGCCGCCGACTTTGAGCACCCGGATCAGCTCAGCGATGGCGGTATCGTCATCCGGTATGTGCTCCAAGATCTCCGATGCGATGACGCAGTCGAAGGTTTCGTCGGCGTAGGGCAAGTTGAGCGCGTCGCCACGAACCACCTTGGCTGCGGCACTTTTCGGCGCCTCACCGGTCTCCGCCATCGCGCGCAGCAGGGTGGCGACCGAATGCAGTTCGGTTGCGTCCTGGTCGAATGCGATCACATCAGCGCCACGCCGGTAGGCCTCGAAGGCATGGCGACCCGCGCCGCAACCCACGTCGATGACCGTGCTTGCGGGGCCGATTCCGAGCCGGTCGAAATCGAGGGTCAGCATCGCGGCCCGCCCCGGCGTGCAATCGCCTGCCGGTAAACCCGCGCGGTCTGCGCCGCCACCGCGTCCCAGCTGAACACGCCAACCGCGCGTTGCCGTCCGGCCGCACCCAGCCTGCGGCGACGATCCGGAGAGTCCAGGAGATCCCCGAGTGCTTGCGTCAGAGCGCGCACATCGGCAGGTTTCACCAACTCGGCGCACGCACCATCGGTTCCCAGCACTTCGGGTAGCGCACCCACGCGACTGGCCACGATCGGGGTCCCACTTGCCATGGCCTCCACCGCCGGCAATGAAAACCCTTCGTAAAGCGAGGGAATGCACGCGACCTCGGCCGACGCGAACAGGGCCGCAAGCTCGGCGTCGGTGAGCCCGCTGGCGATGTGGACGATGTCGGAGATGCCCAGTTCGGCGATGAGCTTATGCGTGGGGCCGTTGGTTTCCACTCGCGCGACCAGCCGCAGCTCGAGGTCCCGGCTGGTACGCAGTTCGGCGACGGCGTGCAGCAGTGTGCTCACGCCTTTGAGGGGGGTGTCGGCGCTGGCGATCGCGATCACCCGGCCCGGTTGGCGTGGCGATGCACCCGGCTTGAACAAACCGGTGTTGACGCCCAAGGGCACCACATGCAGTTGATCGGGCGAGACACCGAAGTCGCTGACGATGTCCCTGGCCGACGACGTGGAGACCGTCAGCAGATCCGGTATCCGGCGCGCCACCTGCTTTTGCATACGGGAGAAGCCATACCAGCGGTGTACCAATGGTTTTCGCCACCACCGGGCCGCGGCAAGGTCGAGTAAGCGGTCGCGGGTGATGGGGTGGTGCACGGTAGCCACCACCGGCATGCCTGAGTCAGCGATTGCCAACAGTCCGGTTCCCAAGCTTTGGTTGTCGTGGACGACGTCGAAATCGTCTGCGCGGCATGCCAATAGCCGGGCCACCCGCAACGTGAATGTGCGCGGCTCCGGAAAGCCCGCCGTCCACATGGTGGCCAATTCGAGCAGGTCGATGGAGTCGCGAATCTCGCTCGGTCGCGGTACCCGGAAGGGGTCCGGCTCGCGGTACAGGTCCAGGCTGGGGACCTTGGTGAGTCGCACCCGGGGATCGAGCAGTTCGGGGTACGGCTGCCCGGAGAACACTTCCACTTCGTGACCGAGGTCTACCAGTCCGCGGCTGAGGTGCCGCACGTACACACCCTGCCCGCCACAGTGGTCCTTGCTGCGGTAGGACAGCAGAGCTATTCGCATACGCAACCCTTCGCCGCCAGCGACCAACCGCGGAAAGGCGTCAATCCCATTGCTGTCAACCCAACCGCGAACGACGGGACAGCAAACTGGACATGTGTCCAGATGATAGTTCGGTCAGCTAATGGACGCAAACGCACCCCCTTACCTGTGACCATGATTGGCCACGCCGTGATGACTGGCCGAACACGGATCCAATACAGCCTCGTCAGTCGCATCGGCATGCAGCAGTCCCCGTTCCGGGCCCCCGGTTCTGAACCGGTCCGAAGCTACTCAGAATCTTGTCTCAAGTTACGACACCCACGGCTCTGCGCGCGAACCGGCAAGCCCGTTTCGGCTCGCCGCGGAATGTCGCGTCGCCTTTCTGTTCGCGTCAACTGCGGTCAAAAACCGTCGAATCGGTTTAGTCTCAGCGGGATGACCCGGCAACGACTCCCCAAGGATCTTCGCCACCGCGATCCGGAGTTCATCAGGGCCGTGTTGCCGCCGCTCTGGCTGGCCTCGACCGTGTGGTTTCGAGCCGAAGTCAACGGATTCGAGAACGTGCCCGACGAGCCCGTGCTATTCGTGGGTAATCACAGCGGTGGCGGCGCCACCCCGGACACCTTCGTGTTCCTGCTTGCCTATAACACGTACTTCACCGTAGAAGGCCGTCCGCTCTACGCGCTGGCCCATGACACCATCACCGCCGCGCCGGTCATCGGCCGGCTGAGCCGCAAGCTCGGTGTGGTCCCGGCCGCCAACTCCTTCGCCGAGCGTGTTTTCGAAAGCGGTGGCTCAGCGCTGGTGTATCCCGGTGGCGATGTGGAGGCGCTGCGCCCTTGGCGGGACCGCAACAAGATCATCTTCTCGGGGCGGAAGGGATTTCTGCGCCTGGCCCACAAATGCAACGTGAAGATCGTGCCGGTGGTGGCCACAGGTGGTCATGACACTTTGATCGTGCTGAACGACGGTCGACGCACCGCCCGGTTGCTGCGGTTGGACAAGATTGCCCGCGTGAAGAGCATGCCCATGACCCTCAGCATCCCGTGGGGTCTGTCACCACTTCCATTACCGCACTTCCCGCTGCCGGCCAAGATCCGCATGCAGGTATTCGAGCCGATCGATGTCCGCGCGCGGTTCGGCGCCGATCCGGATTGGGACCGTGCCCTGGCCTACGTGACGAGCGTCATGCAGGTCGGGCTGTCGAAGCTGGCCAGCAAGACCATCGTTCCGATGATCCGGTGAGATGACCCAGACCGTCACCGTCTCCCGTCACATCAACTGCCCGTTCGCCACTGCCGCCGGCATCGTCACCGACCCGCACCAGCTGTTTCCCAAGGTGTCCACCTTCAGCCGATGCCGCTTCGTCAAGTCCCGCGACGACGGCGAACTGTGGGACGTCTATCTGGACAGCGGCACTATTCAGCTCGGCGGCCGCGTCCTGATCACACCGCCGACCGGCAGCCTGCTGAAGTGGCGAGCGGTCCGGGGAACACGGCACTCCTTCGCGGCGCTCGTCGAACCGGAGGGGGACGGGAGCCGGCTGACCCTCACCTTGACATTCTCGACCACGGGGCTGGGCGTCGCCCGAATCAGCGAGTGGCTCGGACGCGGCCTGGCCGCTCGCAACCTCGAGGCCGCGGCCGAGGAAATCCGGCACTACCTCGAATTCGAGAGGTAGTTGGAACGCGCTTCCAGCGCCGCCGGTCCGGGAGTTGCATTTCAGCCATGAACCGCATCTGTGCTTTATAGGTAAAGGCTGTGCGAACAACAAGCGACAACCAGTTGTTCCGGCGTGACGCTACAAGGCGTTTTCTCGCTCACAGGTTCTAGCGGGGCGATCCACGCCGACCGGATCTGAGCGACACCGAAGCGCGGCTGCCGGCCGACCACACCGATCGGAGGAAGCGCCATGGACTTCGCGTTGTTGCCGCCGGAGATCAATTCGGCGCTGATGTACGCCGGACCGGGCTCAGCATCCATGTTGGCCGCCGCCGTCGCGTGGGACGAACTGTCCGCCGAACTGTACGCGACCGCCAGTGCTTACGAGTCGGTGATCGCGACCTCACAGCCGGGCCGTGGATAGGTCCGGCATCGGCTGCGATGGCGGGTGCGGCCGCCCCGCACGTGGCCTGGTTGCAAGTTACCGCGCTCAAGGCTGAAGACACCGCTGAGCAGGCCAAAGCCGCGGCGATTGCATACGAGACGGCATTCGCCGAGACGGTGCCGCCGCCGGTGGTCGCGGCCAACCGGAGGGTGCTGATGACGTTGATAGCGACGAACTTCTTCGGCCAGAACACTCCGTTGATAGCCCTTACCGAAACGCAGTACAGCGAAATGTGTCGGCGCGGGAGGATCCGGCGGAGCACGCACCCGGGAGCGGGCCGGGGTGGCCAGGCGGCCCGCGCACACCGCGGCCGCATCCGAGGTTACGGAGGAGCCTACGACACCTGCGGTGCTGCCGGGCGGCCCGATCACGAGCATTGCCGCCGAACTACGCGAGCTGGCATCGCTGCGCGATGCGGGCATCCTCACCGAGCAAGAGTTCATCGAGCAGAAGCAACGCCTGCTTCCGCACTAGCCTGCCGGCGGCACCGGCGCGAACAGACGTCGGGCAGAGCTACTTGAGTCGATTGGCGGCGAAGGTCGCGGCCTGTGTCGTCATACCGTTCTCGATGTAGGAGACGTGCGCCATGATGTTGCCTCCGCCGGTGCAGATCGGGTCATCGGTGGCGCACAGGCTGATGAGTTTGGCGCTGTAGAGCGGGTTGATCGTCGGCAACGGGCCACCGCCCCACAGTGCACTGGAGAATCCGCTGGACGGCTCGCCGAAGAAGGCAACCGCGGCGACGTGGTCGGCAACCGGGGCAGGCATCTGGGTGCTGGCCAGATTGATCACAGTCGCGCCCTGTGAATACCCGCCCATGACAATCTTGGTGCGGGGGCAGCTGGAAACGGTGCTTTGGACGTGTGCACTTGCGTCGTCGGCGCCACCGGTTGCGCTGTTGTGGTAGTCGTCGTTCGCGGGGTAGTTGACCGCGTACACCTCGACAGAGCGCCCAGCCACCTGCGAAGTGAGCGAGTCGACGAATGCCTGACCCACATTCCCCAGCCCCGGTTCCTGATGGGTGCCGCGAGCGAAGACGATCGAAACATCGGCGCACGGATCGGCGGAGGCGGTGGCCGGGCGGGCGGGGGGCACGCTCAGCAGGGTCCACGTCGTGATGACGAAGACACCGAAGAAGCGGGCAAGGCTGCGTGCAGTCATGCCCCAGATCCTGACATACCGACAGCGACGGCGTTGCCGGCGCCTTACGGGCCCCGCCTGAAGTTCAGCTGAATCGACCATAGGCGCACGTCAAGACACTGATCGACGCAGACCGGATACCTGCGGGTCCCGGCGCCCGAGCATCTGTCCCGCCGGTCGCGCACCGTCACGGCCGGACTCCGGCTCGTGATTGCCGAACCATTTCAACGTTTCCAGGGCTGTCGCGACCCGGACGGTGCAGTGGTCCAAGGGTCTGGGCAGTAGTCGTTGAGCGGCATCGAGTCAGCTCAACGGCGATGGCGGAACTGCTGGCCACGGCGGCTCGGTCCAGCTCTGCCAACCATTCGGGAGCGGGGATCAACGCGATCCAGGCCCCTCGCCGGATCAGCTCACGGACCCGCGGGGTCAACGTGCTCTCGGTCCCGTAAACCCCTTTGGTCGTCGGCGCGTTCTGAATATTCACCGATTTCTTTCGAGGCGGAGGGGACTTTAGGCCAGGTGCGAACGAGTTCGAGCGGTGTCGGGTCGATCGTCGCACCTACAACTACACTACCAAATCCTATACAAATACGCATTATATGCGTGTTCGTATCTGATGTAGCCGTCCGAATGCGGACTACGCCGAGCGGGCAAACCACGGATGTCGAAGAGGGGCTGTGCGGTCTAGAGTTCCACACGATGCGCCGCGTGTGGACCTGGACATTCGACCTGCCTCCAGAGGAACTCTGGCCGGTCCTTGCCGACACCAACCGCTTGAACGAAGCCCTTGGACTACCGCCCTACACACTGGAAGAAACACCGCAACCCGACGGGACGGTCCTGCGGCGCGGCCGTGGCAAAGCCGCGGGCTTCACCTTGGAGTGGGAGGAGAAGCCGTACGAGTGGATCTCCGGTCGGCACTTTCGTCAGTCACGGGTGTTCAGCAAGGGCCCTTTCCGCCGCTTCGGGCCCGTGTTCGACATCGAGTCGGACGGCCGAGGCGGCTCCCGCATTTCGTATGCGCTGGAGTGGGAGCCGCTGAATCTCACCGGCCGGGTGTTCGGCGCGCGACTTGCCGCTCAGGCGGGGGAGAACGTCGGAAAGCGCATCCTGGAGGCCGTCGCCTTCACTCGCGGCGAGAGCGAACCCGATCGCTTGACGCCGTTCGAGCTGCCGGACCCGATACTGCCCCACGGCGCGCGCGAACGGGCTATCGCGATGGCCCGTGAAATCGACCGCAGCCCGTACGGAAACGGACTCGGGCAACGACTTGCCGAGCGGGTCCTGGGCGCCATGGCCGCCGATCTCGCCCGTCTGAGACCCAAGGTTCTGGCGAGCGACCTGGATGTGAAGCCGCGTGCCGCGACGGAGGCCTGTTTCACCGCGGTCAAGGCTGGATTGCTCGGGATGAAATGGGATCTGTTGTGCCCCAACTGCCGCGGCGCCAAATTGAGCGTGCCAACGCTTGCCGACCTGCCCCACGGTGCGCACTGCTCGTCGTGCAACATCGATTACGACCGGGACTTCGAGCGTAACGTCGAGCTGACTTTTGCCCCGTCCCCGTCGGTACGTCCACTGCCGGAAGGCAACTTCTGCCTGTCCGGTCCGATGAGTACCGAGCATGTGGCCGTGCAGGTCTTGCTGGCTCCGGGCGAGCGACGCACCGTGGCCGTCGACTTGCCTGCCGGCCCCTACCGGCTGCGTACATTGCATCCGGGCACCACCGTCGACGTCGACCACAGTTCGGGCGCATTCCCGGGTCTGCGTATCACGAAGTCCGGTGTGGAAATGCTGTCGTCCGAACAGAGAGTCGACGAACCGAACACCGTGACGTTCGTCAACGATGCGGACTTCGAGTTGGCGGCGGTGATCGAAGAACGAAACTGGACAACGCAGGCGCTGACCGCACCGGAAGTGATTACGCTGCAAGCGTTTCGCGATCTGTTCGCCGAGGCTACCCTGCGGCCGGGTGACGACGCGGGCGTCAGCCAGGTGACGCTGCTGTTCACCGACCTGCGCGGATCGACCGCCCTCTACGAACGGGTCGGCGACGCCACGGCCTACAACGTGGTACGAGAGCACTTCACACTGCTCGCCTCGATCGTGCGCGATCATGACGGCGCGATTGTCAAGACAATTGGCGACGCGGTGATGGCGTCGTTCGACGATCCCGCACAAGCGGTCCGGGCGGCGTTG
Source organism: Mycobacterium sp. ML4 (assembly GCF_054515735.1). NCBI lineage: Bacteria > Bacillati > Actinomycetota > Actinomycetes > Mycobacteriales > Mycobacteriaceae > Mycobacterium > Mycobacterium sp. ML4. The sequence continues at coordinate 9,575 of NZ_JBTNSY010000025.1, read as the reverse complement.
GCCATGCAGGCGCGGATCGCTTCCTCGGCATATGCCGGTGAGCATCTGGTATTGAAGGTGGGTATCCATGCCGGTCCCAGCGTCGTCGTGACGCTGAATGGTCGTCTGGACTACTTCGGGTCGACCGTCAACATGGCTGCGCGCCTGCAGGGCCAGAGCGACGGTGAGGACATCGTGCTCTCACAGGCAGTCGCCGCCGACCCGGCAGTGCAGGAGATATTGGCCGGTGTGCCCATGCGCCGAGAGAGCGTTGCTCTGAAAGGCTTCGCGGAACCGGTAGGCTTCCTTCGTTTGGTGAGTTTGGGATCTGGCCGCGGCGGGGAAGACGGCACTTGAATCTGCTCGCACGATAACGAGGTGTGCCATGTGGACGATCATTTGTCGGCTGATATCCGTCGCCGCCATGGTGCTGGCACCACTGGCGGTGGTCACGATCGCGACGCCCGCGGTCAGTTCTGCGCAGTGCGCTGATGGCGAATGGTGGGATCCCACGGGTAAAGTGTGCCGCCCCTTGGGCGTTGGGCCGCAACCACTGGCCTGCGATGCCGGCCAGTGGTGGGATCCCACCGCCAACGTCTGCCGTCCCCTGGGCGTCGGGCCGCAACCACTCGACTGCCAGAACGGCGAGTGGTGGGACCCTGCGGCCAATGTATGCCGCCCGCCGCTGGTAGCACCTGCCGGGTGAATCACCGCACTACTTCGGCGGGAAACCACCGGTGGCAACGGGTCCCCACCGGCGCGGTGTGACGCGGATCAGGCACTTGTTCTGGTCGAGCATCGCGCGGCGGTAGTCATCCCAGTCCGGGTGTTCGCCGGCGATCGCGCGGTAGTACTCGACAAGTGGTTCGAGTGCCTCGGGGAGCTTGATCATCACGGTATCGCCATCGAGCTGCACGTAGGCGCCGTTGAAGTCGTCGGAAAGGACAACCACGCTCGCCTTCGGCGTCCTGCGGATATTGACACTCTTGGCGCGTTGGGGATAGCTCGCGACCACTATCCTGCCGTGCGCGTCGACTCCGCCGGTCACCGGCGAACTCTGTAGCGATCCGTCGGCACGAAAGGTGGTCAACACCATTCGGTGTCGTGGCCGGACGAAATCGAGCAACTCGGACAATCCCACCACCTCGGCGGTCGCAAACCTCGCGGCCATCAGACCAACCTAGCCTGATGGCCACGCCCATTACTCTGGCCCGGGTGGCCGATCCGACCGTCAGGGACTTACGAAAACGCCTCGACGGGCTGACCATCCGCGATGCCGCCCGTTTACGCAGGCGCATGCAGAACCTGGGTGGGGCAAAGCCCGAGAAGCTGCAACAGCTCCGCAACCAGGTCGCCGCCGCAGAATCCCTGGTGAACGCGCGCCAGACCGCGGTGCCCACCATCGGTTATCCCGGCCTGCCGATCAGCGAGCGCCGAGCCGAAATCACCGACGCTGTACGCAAGCACCAAGTGGTCGTCGTGGCAGGCGAAACCGGATCCGGCAAAACCACTCAGCTGCCGAAGATCTGCCTGGACATGGGCCGGGGCGTTCGCGGCACCATCGGGCACACCCAGCCGCGCCGCCTGGCCGCCCGCACCGTCGCGCAACGCATTGCCGACGAGCTAGGCAGCCCGCTGGGCGACATCGTCGGATACACCGTGCGGTTCACCGACCACGCCAGTGATCGCACCCTGGTGAAACTGATGACCGACGGCATCCTGCTCGCCGAGATTCAGCGCGACCGCCGCCTGCTTCAATACGACACTCTCATCCTCGACGAAGCGCACGAACGCAGTCTCAACATCGACTTTCTGCTGGGATACCTGCGTGAGTTGTTACCGCGGCGTCCCGAACTCAAGTTGATCGTCACCTCGGCGACCATCGAACCTCAGCGATTCGCAGCGCATTTCGGTGACGCACCGATCGTCGAGGTATCCGGCCGGACCTATCCGGTGCAGATCCGTTACCGGCCGCTGGAGGTTCCCGTTTCGGTCGGGACGAACGACGATCCCGACGACCCGGATCACGAGATCATCCGCTCCGAGACGCGCGACGAGATCGAAGCGATCGCTGAAGCCATCGACGAATTGGCCGCAGAACCACCGGGCGATGTCCTGGTTTTCTTATCCGGTGAGCGTGAAATCCGCGATACCGCTGAGGCTTTGGCCGGACTCGAACACACCGAGGTGCTGCCGCTCTACGCCCGCTTGCCTACCGCAGAGCAACAGCGGGTGTTCGCGCCGCACACCGGTCGGCGCGTGGTGCTGGCGACCAATGTCGCCGAGACGTCGCTCACCGTGCCCGGGATCCGCTACGTCGTCGATCCGGGGAATGCGCGCATCTCCAGGTACAGCCGTCGCCTGAAGGTACAGCGCCTGCCGATCGAAGCAATCTCGCAGGCATCCGCCGCCCAGCGGGCCGGCCGGTGCGGCAGGGTGGCGCCGGGGGTGTGCATCCGTCTGTACTCCGAGGAGGACTTCGAAGCCCGCGCGCGCTATACCGAACCGGAGATATTGCGAACCAACCTCGCCTCGGTGATCCTGCAGATGGCGGCGCTGCAACTCGGGGAGATCGAAAACTTCCCCTTCCTCGACCCGCCGGATCGCCGCAGCATCAGCGACGGCGTGCAACTGCTGCAGGAACTCGGCGCCTTCGACCGGCAGGGCAGGATCACCGAACTCGGACGTCGGTTGGCGCGGCTGCCCGTCGACCCGCGGCTGGGGCGGATGATCTTGCAGGCCGACACCGAGGGATGCGTGCGGGAGATCCTGGTGCTCGTCGCGGCACTGACCATCCCAGACCCGCGGGAACGACCCTCCGACCATGAGGAGGCGGCGCGCCAGAGTCACGCCCGCTTCGCCGACGAACACTCCGACTTCATTGCTTACCTCAACCTCTGGCAGTATCTGCGAAGTCAGCGGAAAGAGTTGTCCGGCAGCGCTTTCCGGCGGATGTGCCGGAAGGAATTCTTGCACTACCTGCGCATCCGGGAGTGGCAGGATCTGGTCGGCCAGCTGCGCAGTATCGCCCGCGACCTGGGCATCGTGGAGTCTGACGAGCCGGCCGGTCCGCCGGAGATTCACGCGTCCCTGCTCTCCGGTCTGCTGTCGCACGTGGGTTTGCGCCGGGAGGATTCACGAGAGTACCTGGGTGCGCGCAACGCACGATTTGTCCTGGCGCCAGGTTCAGTGCTCACCAAACGCCCGCCACAGTGGGTCGTCGCTGCCGAGTTGGTCGAGACCAGCCGCCTCTATGGCCGGACGGCGGCGCGCATCCAGCCCGAGGTCGTCGAGCGGGTCGCGGGTGACCTGGTGCAGCGCACGTACAGCGAACCGCACTGGGACGCCAAGCGCGGTGAGGTGCTGGCCTACGAGCGCGTGACGTTGTACGGTCTGCCGCTGGTTGCGCGCCGCAAAGTCGGATACGCGCGCGTGGAACCCGCGGTCGCTCGCGAGCTGTTCATCCGGCACGCGCTTGTCGAGGGGGACTGGCAGACCCGCCACCACTTCATTCGCGACAACGCCCGGCTTCGCGCCGAACTCGAGGAACTCGAAGAGCGCGCACGCCGCCGCGATCTGCTCATCAGCGATGACGACGTGTACGCGTGGTATGACGCCCGGGTGCCCGCGGAGGTGGTGTCGGCGCGTCATTTCGACGGGTGGTGGAAGAAGCAGCGGCACCGGACCCCGGAGCTGTTGACCTTCCGCCGCGACGACTTATTGCGCACGAACCAGGCGGCCGACAACCACGATCGTCCGGACACCTGGCGGACGGGCGATGCCGCCCTGCCCTTGAGCTACCGGTTCGAACCGGGCGCCGCCGACGACGGCGTGACGGTGCACGTCCCCATCGATGTCTTGGCCAGGCTCGGCGGAGACGAATTCGCATGGCAGGTACCGGCTTTGCGCGAGGAGCTGGTCACCGCTCTCATCCGCTCACTACCAAAAGATCTGCGGCGCAACTTTGTTCCCGCCCCGGACACCGCCCGCGCGGTGCTGCGTGACATCGACCCGGCCGGCGAGCCGCTACTGGCGGCATTGCAGCGCGAATTGCGCCGTCGCACCGGCGTCGTGGTGCCAGCCGAGGCCTTTGACCTCGAGAAGCTACCGGCGCACCTGAGGGTGACATTTGCGGTCGAGTCCGCGGACGGCACCGAGGTCGCCCGCGGAAAGGATCTGCAGGCGTTGCAGGACCGGCTCGCGGCACCGGCCCGCCAAGCCGTCGCCCACGCGGTCGCCGGCGAGCTGGAACGAACCGGATTACATGCTTGGCCCGACGACTTGGCAGAACTGCCGCACGTGGTCGAGCGTCCGGTCCAGGGACGGACGGTACGCGGGTTCCCCGCGTTCGTCGACACTGGCTCCGCGGTTGACCTGCGCGTGTTCACCAATTCCGTTGAGCAGGCGAGCGCGATGCGCCTTGGCCTGCGCCGGCTGCTACGGCTTGGCTTGCCGTCACCGGGCAAAACTGTTGAGCGCCAGCTTGACCCGCGAACTCGCCTGGTCCTGGGCACGAACCCGGATGGTTCGTTGGCCGCCCTTCTCGAGGACTGCGCCGACGCGGCGGTAGACGCGCTGATGCCCCAGGCGGTGTGGACACGTGAGGCGTTCACCGCGCTGCGAAATCGGGTGGAGGCCGCACTGTTGCCGACCACCATCGACGTCGTGAGCCGTGTCGAGCACATCGTCTCGGCCGCGCGCGAGGTAGAACTAGCCCTGCCCGCTCAGCCACCCCCCGCACACGCCGATGCGATCTCGGACATCCGCGCACAGCTGGACCGGCTCTTACCACCTGGATTCGTAGCGGCCCACGGGTTGGCGCACCTCAACAGCCTTGCTCGTTACCTCACCGCGGCCCGGCGGCGGCTCGACAAGCTGCCTCAAACAATTCAGGCAGATCGGGACCGGATGCGACGGGTGCACGGGGTGCAGAACGCCTTCGACGAACTTGTGCATGCGCTGCCGCCCGGCCGCGCCGAAGCCGACGATGTCCGTGATATCGGTCGCCAAGTCGAGGAGCTGAGGGTGAGCTTGTGGGCACAGCAGCTCGGAACCCCGCGTCCGGTCAGCGAACAACGCATCTACCGGGCAATTGACGCCGCGCGTCGGCAGTGAAAGTAACTGCGGCAAGAGCGCCGGCATCCAGCGCGTGCACATTACCCGCCACGGTGGAAGTATCGCGAGCGTGGCCACTAAAAAACCGCAGACCATCTCATACCCCGCGCCAGAGGCGCGTCCCCGTCACCACGAGAATGCCCCGGTGGAACCGCACGTCATCGTGTTGTTCGGCGCGACAGGCGATCTGGCTAAACGCAAGTTGATTCCCGGCCTCGCGCACCTGGACCAGTCCGACCTCGCCCCCAATATCCAGATCATCGCCACGTCGCTGGAAGACCTGAACGACGACGAATTTCGGACACTGGCCAAAAACGCGATCGACGAGTTCGGCGCCCACAAGCTCACGCCCGAGCAATGGGATGAATTCGCAAAAACCCTGACCTACGTTCCCCAGGACGCCGGGTCCGAAGCGCTTGCCGACGCGGTGGCGAAAGCCGAAGAGGACCTTGGCGAAAACGTGCGGCGCCTCCACTACCTTTCCGTCCCGCCGAAAGCGGCGCGCGACGTCATCGACATGCTGCGCGATGCCGATCTGGTCGATCGCTCGCGGGTGGTCATGGAGAAACCGTTCGGCACTGACTTCGACAGTGCAGTGGCGCTCAACGACTTCGTGCACGAAACCTTCGACGAATCTCAGATTTTTCGCATCGACCATTTCCTCGGCAAAGAGGCCGCACAGAATATCCTGGCGTTCCGCTTCGCCAACGGCCTGTTCGAACCGATCTGGAACCGCAACTTCATCGACCACATTCAGATCGACATTCCCGAAACCCTCGGCTTGGACCAGCGGGCGAACTTCTACGAAAACACCGGTGCTTACCGGGACATGGTCGTTACCCACCTGCTTCAGGTAATGGCCTTCGTCGTGATGGAGCCACCGACGGCGCTCGAGCCCCGGGCGATCAGCGAAGAAAAGAATAAAGTCTTTCGCTCCATGCTGCCGATCAAGACCTCCAATGTGGTGCGCGGCCAATACAACGGTTACCGCCAAGAAGACGGAGTATCAAAAGATTCCGATACCGAGACCTTCATCGCGCTCAAGGTCGGCGTCGACAACTGGCGTTGGGCCGGGGTGCCGATCTACCTGCGTACCGGCAAGAAGATGGCCGAAGGCATCCGCATTATCTCCATCGCGTTCAAAGAGGCACCCCGCACCATGTTCCCGCCCGGATCCGGAGTGGGGACACAGGGCCCTGACCACCTGACGTTCGACCTCGCCGACAACTCGAAAGTCTCGCTGTCCTTCTACGGAAAACGGCCGGGCCCGGGAATGAAACTCGACAAACTGTCGATGCAGTTTTCGACTCAGGAGATCGACTCGGCTGCGGATGTTCTGGAAGCCTACGAGCGGCTGATTCTGGACGCGATGCGCGGCGACCACACGCTCTTCACCACCGCCGAGGGCATCGAATCGTTGTGGGAGCGATCGCAGGATCTGCTCGACGACCCCCCGCCGGCCAAGATGTACCAACCCGGCACCTGGGGCCCCAATGCCATCCACCAATTGATCGCACCGAACGCATGGCGATTGCCGTTCGAGCGGGAGTGGCGCGAACGCAATAACGGCTCGTAGCCACCCAGAGGATTCTCGCGCCTGGCTCCGTCCTCAGTCCGGGATGTGGTCGAACTTGTCGGGGTTCGGCCCGGTGCGACCGTTCTCGCCCCGGTCCAGGCCGCTGATCGACGCCACGTGCTGATCGGAGAGCTCGAAGTCGAAGATGTCGAAGTTCGCCTTCATCCGCTCCGGCGAAACCGACTTGGGAAAGACGATGTCGCCACGCTGAATGTGCCACCGCAACACCACCTGTGCCGGTGTCTTGCCCAGCGCCTTTGCGATGCCCGTGATGACCTCGTCATCGAGGACCTTGCCCTGGGCGATCGGGGACCAAGCCTCGGTCGCGATGCCGTGGGCTTTGTCGTATGCCCGCACCTCCTCGTTGCCGAAGTAGGGGTGCACCTCGATCTGATTGACCGCGGGCACGGTCTGAGAGCCGCCGGCAAGCCGATCCAGGTGCGCCGCTTGGAAATTCGAGACACCGATGCTCCGGGCGCGCCCGTCGGTCACGAATTCCTCCAGGGTGTTCCAGGTCGACACGAAATCGCCGTCATAGAGCGTCGGCAGCGGCCAATGGATGAGAAAGAGGTCGATCTGGTCAGTTCCAAGCGCCGAGAGCGTCGCATCGAACGCCCTGCGCGCATCGTCGGGCCGGTGCAAGCCGTTGTTGAGCTTGCTCGCGATGAACACCTCGCTGCGCTGCACGCCTGCGTCGCGAATGCCCTGGCCGACCTGTTTTTCATTGCCGTACATCTCAGCGGTGTCGATGTGGCGGTAGCCCACCTCGAGCGCGGCACGCACTGCGGCGGCCGTCTGATCGGGCTCGATCTGGAAGACGCCGAACCCCAATTGCGGGATCGAGTTTCCGTCGTTGAGTTTGATTGACGGGACAGTGGTCATACTGCAGCCTCCTGGTGTCTCGAACGATCGCTGGAGGGGATGCCCACTTCCGGGCCGAACCCAACACCAGGACCGTCGTCGTCAACTCCAATCGGCGGTGATGTAGCTGACGGTGCCGCGATATTCCGCGAGAATTTCGTTGTCCGGCAGCGCAAAGCCGTGCTGGGCATACAACTGGTCGGTGGGGTAGTCGGTGACGATCCAGCCACCGGCGGTCAAGTACTCGGCGGCTTGACGGCGTTCGCCAAGCCACACCAGTTCGGCGACGTCGACATCCAGTCCGTGCTTACGCCAGCTTTCGCGGATGATCCGGGCACGTTCGTCGGTAAAGACTCCCATGTCGCTGATGTTTTCTGTAGCCAGCCGGCTACCGGGCGCACTGAGTGCCGTGACGTTGTCCAGCAACCGGTCCTGCGCCTCGGGTGGAAGGTAGGGGAGCAGCCCTTCTGCGATCCAGGCAGTCGGTTCGCTCTTGTCAAACATGTTGTCCAACAGAGCATTAGGCCAATCATCACGCAGGTCGACGCCGACCGGGCGACGTTCGGCGGCAGGTTCGGCGCCGATCTGGGCCAGCGTCAGGCTCTTGAAGGTGATGACCTCGGGCTGATCGACCTCGAACACCGCCGTGCCCTCCGGCCACGGCAGACGATAGGCCCTGGCGTCGAGACCGGCCGCCAGGATGACGGCTTGTCGAATGCCGTCTGCGGTCGCCGTGAGAAAGAAGTCGTCGAAGAACCGGGTGCGCACGGTGATCTGCTCGCGACGCTGCTGGAAGTTCATCGGCATGTCCGGGTCTTCCGGGACCTCGCCGTCCAGCATGCGGGTGAAGAACGGATGCCCGACGGCGCGGACCAGCGGTTCAGCAAATCGGTCGTCCAGCAACGGATCCGGGTCGCGAGAGGCCAACGCCCGGGCGGCGGCCACCATCGTTGCCGTCGCGCCTACGCTCGAGGCGAGGTCCCAGCTGTCTCCCTCGGCGCGCACCGACTCAAACGATGACATCCGCTGCTCCTGTCCCGGCCGGCGATTCGATATGGGTCAGCGTAGCCGTGGCACGCCGACCTGGCAGTCCCGCCTTGAGGTCTGATGACATGATCGAAGGCACCATGGCATCCACCCTGCGGCCGCGCCGATCGGCGCTGTATCTGCCCGGCAACAACAGCCGGGCGTTAGAGAAGGGGCGAACGCTGCCGGCGGATGTGTTGATCTTCGACCTGGAAGACGCCGTCGGCCCGGAGGCCAAGTCTGAGTCCAGGACGACGGTGTGCTCAGCCGTTTCGTCCGGGAACTACCAACCCCGCGAAGTGGTGGTGCGCGTCAACGGTTTGGGCAGCGACTGGCACGACGACGACCTGGGGGCTGTGGCAGATTGCGGCGCTGACGGCGTGCTGGTACCGAAAGTTGAGACAGGACAACAGGTTCACAAATTAGTCGATGCCCTGGGCGCGCTGGGCGCACCGCAATCGCTACAGCTGTGGGTGATGATAGAGACACCCCGAGCCTTCCTGCGGATCGAGGAGATCGCCTCGGCGAGCGATCGCCTGGCGGCGTTGGTGGTCGGCACCAACGATCTGGTCAACGAGGTGCACGGCCTATCCGTACCCGGGCGCGCCCCCGTCGTGCCGGCGTTGTCCATGGCGGTGTTGGGTGCGCGGGCGGCGGGCAAGGCCGTACTCGATGGGGTGTTCAACGACATCACCGACGGAGAAGGCTTCGCCGCCGAGGCTCGCCAGGGGCGCGAGATGGGTTTCGATGGCAAGACGCTGATCCATCCGTCGCAGATCGCCCCCGCCAACGACGCGTTCGGCCCGTCAGCGGCAGAGTTGGAGCACGCCCGCAAGGTCGTTTCCGCGTATGAGGAGGCGCAGGCCTCTGGGCGAAGCGTCACCACGGTGGACGGCCGCATGATCGAGAATCTGCACGTCCGCGACGCCCAGCGGATCCTTGCCCTCGCTGATCTGATCTGCAGACTGGAAGCCGCCGCTAGCGGTTGATGTGCAGTGGGCCGATGCCGATCAGGTGA